>JBMYWT010000141.1:0-500 GCA_049607665.1 Maricaulaceae bacterium | reverse complement strand
GGGTGACGGCACTGAAGGTGGTTTCACACGTCACATGCCTTCTGGTGAGCCAATGAGCATCTATGAAGCGTCTATGAAGTATCAGGAAGCTGGCACACCGTTGGTTGTTGTTGGTGGTTCTTTGTACGGTACGGGTTCATCACGTGACTGGGCAGCTAAAGGCACACGTTTGTTGGGTGTTAAGGCTGTTATTACCCAGTCGTTTGAGCGTATTCACCGTTCAAACTTGATCGGCATGGGCGTTCTACCGTTGCAGTTTAAAGACGGTGACACAGCTGAAAGCCTTGGCCTGAAAGGCACAGAGACTTTTGACATCACTGGTCTTGACGGTGACTTTAAGCCAAGCATGGATGTACCGTGTACAATTACGTTTGAAGATGGTTCGACAAAAGACATTGTGCTTCTTAGCCGCATCGACACGTCGGACGAAATTTCTTACTACAAATCAGGCGGTATCCTTCAGTATGTTCTAACGAACATGATGAAAGCTGCTTAAGTAA
>JBMYWT010000140.1:0-508 GCA_049607665.1 Maricaulaceae bacterium | reverse complement strand
GTGAAAAAAAATTTTGTCAATTTTCGCTCAGAATACCCGTAATACGCGTACCTATCGAAAAATGGCATTTTTTTCAATTTTGAGTTTTGCCCCAAAACCCACCCTGAATGCGATTTTGGGGTGTTTTGGGCCTAGAAAACTACCAAAATGGGCAAAAAAGTGAAAAAAAAAATTTGTCAATTTTCGCTCAGAATACCCGTAATACGCGTACCTATCGAAAAATGGCATTTTTTTCAATCTTGAGTTTTGGCCCGAAAACTAACCCCGAATGCCGTCTTGGGGTGTTTCGGGCCTAGAAAACTACCACAATGGGCAAAAAAGTGAAAAAAAATTTTGTCAATTTTCGCTCAGAATACCCGTAATACGCGTACCTATTAAAAAATGGCATTTTTTTCAATCTTGAGTTTTACCCCAAAACCAACCCTGAATGCCGTCTTGGGGTGTTTCGGGCCAAGAAAACTACCAAAATGGGCAAAAAAGTGAAGAAAAAAATTTTGTCAATTTTCGC
>JBMYWT010000139.1:0-515 GCA_049607665.1 Maricaulaceae bacterium | reverse complement strand
ATCTTTTCACCCTCTAGAACCGACAATTCAGAGACGGCTTCGTCACCTCCTCCAAAAAGACTCGCTAAACTAAAGTTACTAGCTTCGAACATATTCGTTACAAAAAAGCCCAAAGCTAAACCAACCACTAAAAAGCTGAGGCCTATCCAAATGACATTTCCTGAATTATTATTTGACATGGTATTTTTTTAAATCATAGTCAGTATATCAAAGTGTGACTTGTAGGCACACCCAAAATACGTTAATCTGCTTTGCGAAATGCCGAAGTGGCGGAATTGGTAGACGCGCGGGACTCAAAATCCCGTTCCTCTCGGGGAGTGTGGGTTCGATTCCCACCTTCGGCACCATATGTAGTTTGAGTGACTTTCAAGTCTTCCAATATGCTGTAGACTGGTTTTGTAACCCAATTGTTATGAAAACTACATTAGCTTGCTCAATTTTATTTTCATCACTTGTTTTTTCTGGCTGTGTCGCTACTCAACGAGAAGAGGAGAATGTAGAGCGGGTTGAATTTG
>JBMYWT010000138.1:0-520 GCA_049607665.1 Maricaulaceae bacterium | reverse complement strand
CCTGCGTCAAAGTCAGCCTGCGTGATCGTATAAGTCGCTGTAAAGGTCGCATCCGTTCCCGGCGCAAGAGACGCAACAGAAGCTGGGCTAATCGCAGACAGGCTACCGCTACCGCTATGTACATCCGTAACCGTCACATTGCTCTGCGTGACATTACCCACGTTAAAGACCTGGTAGGTATAGGTGACAACATCGCCAACAGCCGCGCCTGTATTAGGCGATGCGATCTTAGAGAACTTCATCCCAGGCGAAACCGCCTCTACGTCAACGCTTGCGCTATCCGTTGGCGGAGTAAACGTACCCGCAGATGGCGTGGCATTACCAGACGCTGTATTCGTAATCGCTGTGCCAGCATCCACATCCGCCTGCGTCACAACATAGCTGGCTGTGAAGGTCGTGCTCGCGCCAGGCGCAAGCGTCGCAACAGAGGCTGGGCTCATAGGAGAAAGAGCGCCGCTACCGCCGTGAACATCAGAGATAGACACGCCCGTAAGCGTCACATTACCCGTATTCTTAAACA
>JBMYWT010000137.1:0-656 GCA_049607665.1 Maricaulaceae bacterium | reverse complement strand
CGGCAGACCTGAAAGCGCAACCAAGTAAAACTGATAAATCCGAGTCTGAAGTTAAGGGCACTGACTATAGCTTGAAGCACGGTGATGTTGTCATCGCGGCTATTACATCTTGCACCAACACATCTAACCCATCGGTTATGATGGCCGCTGGCCTTGTGGCCAAAAAAGCCGTTGAAATGGGCATCACCAAAAAGCCTTGGGTTAAGACATCTCTTGCACCTGGTTCACAGGTTGTGACTGACTATTTGGAAAATGCTGGTCTTCAAGACTACATGAACCAGATTGGTTTTGACTTTGTGGGTTATGGTTGCACCACATGTATCGGTAACTCTGGTCCGTTGGACGCGCCAATTGAAGAAGCGTTGAACGAAGGTGACATTCGTACATCTGCTGTTCTTTCAGGTAACCGTAACTTTGAAGGTCGTGTTCACCCTAAGACACGTTTCAACTACTTGGCATCCCCGCCGTTGGTTGTGGCTTACGCACTTGCTGGTAACACAGACATTGACCTGATGGTTGACCCAATTGGTCAGAACGCTGAAGGCAAAGACATTTACTTGAAAGACGTTTGGCCAAGCAATCAGGAAGTTGAAGACGCAATCAGCCAGTTCCTGACACCTGCGATGTATCGTGAGCGTTACGAGAACGTTATGGAC
>JBMYWT010000136.1:0-791 GCA_049607665.1 Maricaulaceae bacterium | reverse complement strand
CCTGCTCCTATTCTCTCAGAGAAGCAGCAGGAGTATATGCGTACTCAACTAGAAGAAGAGAAGCAACTCATTCCTCAGTCAGAAGATCAACCTCGCAAAGAAGTTGACAACATCCATGAGGTGATGTACAATATTGCTACCAGTGGTGGTAAGACTACAACTCAACTCAATCCTATGCCAGAGTTGGGTGGTGGTTCTGAAAACTTCCAGTCTGGTCCTGGTGGTTGGATGTCTGGTACTGGTATGGGTCAGTTCTCCTGACCTTTTATGTCTCAGTAGCTCAGTGGATTAGAGCAACTGCCTTCTAAGCAGTCGGTCGTAGGTTCGAGTCCTACCTGAGACGCCTTGTCGTTGTGGCGGAATTGGTAGACGCGCTGGGTTTAGGTTCCAGTGTCTTTATGACGTGGAGGTTCAAGTCCTCTCAGCGACATTATTGATTATAAAAAATGAATGATAATAAAGAAAAATACCAAAAACTAAGAAATCAAGGTTTTGTAGTAATACCCAATTTTCTTACAAGAGAGGAAGTGGATTGGTATTATGGTTATTTCAATCAATTCATTGAAGATAATGATGTGAAAGGAGATAGAATGTGTCCCACATCTCACTCTTTATACAATTTTGTTCCTTTTGTACATCTTCTAGCAAATAAAACAGAAAAAGTATCTAAAATTGTTGGTGTAAATATTCTACCAACATATGCTTATGCTAGAAGATACTACAATGGTGATATTTTAAAAAAACATGTAGATAGAGCGGCATGTCAAATTTCTTTGTCAGTCCATTTGGAT
>JBMYWT010000135.1:0-797 GCA_049607665.1 Maricaulaceae bacterium | reverse complement strand
ATACGATTTAGAGCCGGGATTAAGCTGCCTCTATCCGTCGTTTTAACCCGTGATTATAGTGCCACGTCATAAGCGCCGAAAATGCGCAGATAAGGGCTGCCGTTATGTTCAGGGACGTGCTGCTGACCATGCCTTTTAGAGCTAACGTCATTTCGTCATTGCCGTTCATCCCCAATCCCCAAAATCTCGCTAATCTCGCTAATCTCGCTAATCTCGCTAATCTCGCTCATCCCATCATCCGGCTAAACTCAGTAACCAACCCCCGTTCATCCCAGTAACCTCCCCCGTTCATCCCAGCAACCTCCACCCCCCGTTCATCCCAGACTTGATCTGATCCAGACAGGGGCGCGCCAAACTGGATCCCAGCTTTCGCTGGGATGAGCGGAGAGTTAGGGGGATGAACGGCAAGAAGGGAAGGGATTAGTGGGTGAAAGGATTTCTAAGGGCATGTCCCTGCGTCCTTCGACCCAAAGGGCCTCAGGATGAGGGCTAACTATTATTGTATCTCCTCATCCTGCGTCCTTCGACCCAAAGGATCTCTGCGGCTTCCGCCACTCTCTTACGCGCCGCTCTTGCATCCGCGCGCGCCGCCTTGCATAGTCGCGCCATAGATAATGGAGAGCTGTGATGAATGCCGAGACTGAGATCAACCGAGCCGTGAGTGTTAATCCGGGATTTGATATTGCGGACCCCACAACAGTACCGTCCTTAAAAGGCAAAGTGTCGGATGAGGAATGGGCGCTGCGGGTGCAGCTCGCGGCGACGTACCGCCTCTGTGCTATGCACGCGTGGACGGA
>JBMYWT010000134.1:0-1344 GCA_049607665.1 Maricaulaceae bacterium | reverse complement strand
TCTGTCTCCAAAGACGATTTCATCGCTTTGGCGTCGGGTAATCTTGATCCAATGATGGCGTTTATGTCAGGAAAACTTAAAGTGGCTGGCGATATGTCTGTGGCAATGGGGCTACAAAGCCTTTTCTCTTCTATGTAGCGATTACGGCGGCGCCAAGGCGTCGCCATTTTTATATGGGTCAATCAAAACATTTCGAACCGGCAGATATTGTCAGACCAAACGGACGGCCCTTACCGCCTGAGCTTGAAAAGCGTGCGCAATTTATAAATGTTCCTCATGCGGGCGTGAACTTGCGGGCTATGCTGGTAACCGCCGCGAGCGATCATCCGCGCGGCTCCATTATATTTTGCCCGGGTCGGACAGAGTTTATTGAGAAATATTTCGAAAGCGTTGTCGATTTCATCACGCGCGGATTTAACGTATTAGTTGTTGATCCACGAGGCCAAGGGTTATCCGACCGTCTTTTGGATGACCCTATTCGAAGCTATGTCGCGGATTTCCAAGATTATGCAGATGATCTTGCATTTGTCGCGGATGAGCTCTCGCCCATGCTGCCCAAGCCGCATATTTATATGGGGCACTCTATGGGTGGCTGTGTGGTGTTACAGGCTGTTATTAGCGGCGTAGCGTCGCCAAGCGCCATTGTGTGTTCAGCGCCAATGCTTGGGCTATATGACGTATCCACGCCTATTCTTACCTTTATGATAAAGGCTTTTGCAACGTTCGGACTCGCGAAAAATGAACTGCCCATGCAAAAGGGCCGTAATGGTTTGCCCGTGCCTTTTCCTGATAATAAGCTGACATCAGACAAAACACGCTACGAGAATTGGGCAGCGTATTTTCGGAATGAACCGCGCATTCGTCTTGGGCCGCCAACCTATGGCTGGATTGCAGAGGGCCTTAAGGCGATGCGTTTTGTGAATAAAAACGCAGATAAGGTGAAGATACCTACTTTGATTGTCGCTGCGGGCGGTGACCCCATCGTTGACCCCACATCAAATCGTGAATTTGCAGAAGCTGCGGGCGCGGAATTTGTGACTGTACCTAGTGCCTTGCATGAGCTCTTTTTAGAACGTGATGAACTTAGAGATCAATTCTACAAAGCGTTTGACGAATTCATGGAACGTCACGGCCTTTAAGCGCTCTTAACTATACACTCAAAGCGCGTCCCAGATAGGTATAAAGTTCTGGTAATAGGCTAGCGTCCCCAACGGCGACGGCGCGGCCACCGTTAACGGCGCTCCCGCCGTGCCAATTTGTAATTTTGCCGCCAGCCCCTTCAATAACCGGCATTAAGGCGCGCACGTCACAGGGTTTTAGCATGGCTTCAACGATAATATCCAT
>JBMYWT010000133.1:0-1406 GCA_049607665.1 Maricaulaceae bacterium | reverse complement strand
TTCTATTGATGGTTCACAAGGCGGAGATACCGCGCACATCCTTACGTCTGACCTTATAGACGGTGAAGCTTTTGACTGTACAACCAGTACATCGACGACAGGCGGCGGAAGGTCTAATACTAGAAATTTCACTTCACCTTCAAAAGACAATAACACAGGCGGTACCACATCAACAAACGCCGGTTGTAACGATATTACCATCACGGTTACCAATTCCGATGCAGAGTTAACATATAGCCCATCGACTGGAATTATCCGCGTTAAGAAAGGTACGCCAGCCGGTACATACACACTAGATTACACAATCTGTGAGGTACTAAATCCGTCTAATTGTTCCTCAGCAACTGAGACTGTAAATGTCACAGCCGCAGCCCTATCGGCGGCAAATGATACGGCGACAAGCACAGACGGCAAAGCAGGCAATTCAGAAATCCTGAATGTCCTTGATAATGACAAGCTTGGCGGTACAGAAGTTAAGATCGCAAATGTAACACTCTCTGCCGTTACGAGCGTGCCAAGCGAGCTTACATTTGATCCAAGCACGGGTGTTGTCGGTGTTAACCCGAACACGCCATCTGGTGTTTACACATTTGATTATGAGATTTGCGAAAAGCTAAACCCAACAAATTGTGAAACACGCACAGTCTCTGTAACGATTGATGCGCTTGTTATCCAAGCAATGGCTGAAACTACGGAAACCATTAACGGTTCGACCGGCGGAACAACAGCTCATATCCTTACATCGGATATGATGGGCGGTAAAAACTTCAACTGTGACAATACGGCCGTTATCTCCATTGACCGAGGAGGCAAAGGATCAGGCGGAGGATCATCATCCACCGCTCACTGTAATGAAGTCACGATAAACGTAACCTCTATTGATTCCGAAATACAATTTGATGAGACGAACCGTAAAATCTTTGTCCCAGAAGGCACACCAGCTGGGACTTACACGTTGGATTACACAATCTGTGAGGTTCTAAACCCATCTAATTGCTCATCCGCAACAGAAACGGTTATAGTGACGCCATCAGACATCGATGCCGTTGCAGAACAATTCACTTCAATTAATGGCGCAACTGGCGGCGAGACAGATCATATCCTCGTTTCTGACAGGTTCCATGGCATGCCATTTGATTGTTCAGGCACTGTCGCAACTGACAGCAAAGGGAATACTCTTCAGGGTGTAAGCTGTAACGACATTGTCGTCACGGTTACCAATTCCGACGCAGAGCTGACATATAACCCATCGACTGGATTTATCAACGTAGCCGCAGGCACACCTGCTGGAACATACACGCTGGATTACACAATTTGCGAGGTTCTAAACCCGTCAAATTGTTCAGCGGTCACTGAGACTGTGAATGTCACAGCCTCAGCTTTGTCTGCATCAAATGACACAGTCA
>JBMYWT010000132.1:286-2008 GCA_049607665.1 Maricaulaceae bacterium | reverse complement strand
TGATAACACTGGCCGTCATTGGAACAGCGGGACAGATTATATTCCCGCCAAAGCCTGTTCTGCTGTATAATCCAAGTGAGAGCGCATCGGTTGGGTGGTATCGTTTAAGGCCAGATGAGCCTGTTGTTCTTGGTGCGCAAGTTGCGGCCTATGCCCCCGAATGGGCGCGCAGGCTCGCTGATGAGCGAGGGTATTTGCCCTATGCTTACCCTCTCATAAAGACGGTCTGGGCCGTCCATGGGGATAAGGTCTGTTACAACACTCAATCGGTTAGCGTCCCGAAACGTCCTGATATTCCCGTGCTGGGGCAGGATGTTTTGGGACGCGATATGCCTCAAAAGTCGGGCTGCGTCGTGCTCGGGTCGGGTGAATATATGTTGTTGTCCCCTGATGTGCAGACAGGATTTGATAGCCGGTATTTTGGGCCTGTTCGCGCCGAGAATATTTTAGGAGTCGTTGAATATCTGGAAAATCCAAAGAATCTTAAATTGTCTGAAAAGCCTAATTTAGCGGGGTTTGAGGGGTGAATTTAAGAGGGCAAGATAAAAGGCGCGGCCCAAACTGGCCTAAGCCATTGTCTGCACATCTTTTTTCGCGGGACGCGAGGGGGTTACGCCGGGACGTGGATTCTGCGCGATCCTCCATAAGGCCAAAGAAAAAGGCCGGGACGTGGATTGATTTAGCCAATTTTGGGCAAAATTTGGGGCTTTCAGTGTGAGCGGCGAAAATCAGTTCAATGTCCGGCTTGGCAAGATACTCTCTCCTAACGGAACGGCGCGCTTTGTCAGCTTTGCCGGACAAGTGCGGCGGGCGGCGCAACGCTCAACCCGTTCATCTGGCGGACGGGTCAAGAGAGGGCCTGTTACAGAGCAATATTTCTCGCGGCGCGTCATCGTTAAAGTGCATCTGGTGAAGATGGGGGCTTATGGCAAAGATGCGCAGCGGCATCACCTGGATTACATTCAGAGAGACAGCGCGGCCCGCGAAGGCGAGAAAGGTATTCTCTATAGCCGCGATGAGGTGTTTCTTGATGGCGATGAGTTCCATGAGCGCGGCATTGATGACAGACATCAGTTCCGCGTGATCGTCTCGCCCGAAGACGGAAAAGAATTAGGTGACCTTCGCACCTATACCCGAAACGTAATGGCGCAGATGGAGCGTGACTTAGAGACCAAACTCGATTGGGTGGCTGCCAACCATTACGACACGGCCAATCCCCACAGCCATGTTGTGATCCGCGGTGTTCGAGACAACGGGTCAACATTGATCATACCGAGAGATTATATTTCTCACGGGATGCGAGAAGCTGCCGAGCATGTTGCGACATTAGAGCTTGGCCCGACTAATCAGATTGATGTGGCGAAGAAATTAGCGCTCTCCGTGAGGCATGATCGTTTCACATCCATCGACCGAGACTTGCTGGCAAAGGCCCAAAATCAGATTGTAGATTTGTCGAAACTGCCATTGGACGGATCAGATTGGTCACAGCGTTTTGAAAAATGGCGCATGAAACATTTAAGCTCAATGGGACTGGCCGAGAAAGTCGGCTTTGGTAAATGGCGGCTGGATGACAATCTTGAGCGCACGCTTCGGCGCATGGGAGATCGCGGCGACATCCTCAAAGCCTATCACCGCGCCATGACGCGCGCGAAGCTTGACCGCAGCCAAAATGGTGAACCGATATATGACCCTATGGCAAATCACGCCAAACCGATTACCGGC
>JBMYWT010000132.1:0-276 GCA_049607665.1 Maricaulaceae bacterium | reverse complement strand
TCTCGATGATGTGAATGACCGAAGCTTCATCGTCTTAGATACAATGCAGGGCGAAGCTCTATTTGTAGAAACGGGAAGAGAGGCCAATATAGCGCAGTTAGAACGGGGCATGGTCGTTACAGCAGGGCCGCAAAGTTACGCGCCTAAAAGCTCAGATCATACCATTGCAGACATCGCGTCTAAGCGCGGCGGAATATACAGCCCATCCTATCACGAAATGAGCGACCCCAGCGCTCGTGAAGAATTTATCAAATCGCATGTCAGGCGCCTTGAAGC
>JBMYWT010000131.1:0-2022 GCA_049607665.1 Maricaulaceae bacterium | reverse complement strand
CTAATCCTGATTTGGTCGAGCGTTTTAAATCAGGTGCGGAACTGACGCCGCCTAATTACAAAACGCTCTATCTAGCGGGCGCGGAAGGTTATGTTGATTACGCGCCGCTAGCCGAATAGGCGCTTACGCTCCGTCAACGCTGCTTTCATACCTTTCTCGCGCACGAGTTTGAAGAAGGCGAGGAAGACGGAGCTTTGGTGGAAATCAGCATCGAGGTCAGAGGCTTGCGCCGTTGATTTGGCGATATCCATATTGTCGTAAAAATTGTTTGTGGCTTTTTTGAGGATTTTAAGGTGATTGACGGGCGTGCGCGCGACGTCTTTCGCGAGGGCAAGCGCCTCCGCTTCGAGCTGTTCATGTGGGACGACTTTGTTTATTAATCCGAGGCGGTGTGCCTCTTGCGCGCCCATAGATTTCGCCGTGTAGAGCATCTCTTTGGTCTTGCGCATGCCGATAGTTAGCGGCCAGAAAAATACGGTCGGCGGGATGCCCAAATCACGCCCCGCAGGGTGGCCAAATGTGGCCTCTTCGCTGGCGACCACCAAATCAGATACGGCGAGCATTTCGCCTGCGCCTGACAGGCAAGCGCCTTGAACTTGAACGATAATGGGTTTTGGAAACCGCCACATGTCCATCCAATATTCTAAGAGCTTGGCGATGTCTTTTTTGTCTTGTTCATACTCCACGCCGTTTTCGAAATTGGCGGGATATTGAGAGGTGATCCAGTCGTCTTCATTGAGATCATAGCCGACGCAAAAGGCGCGGCCTGTACTCTTTAGGAGGATAACCGAAATGCCGTCATCGACTTCGGCGGCGTCCAAAACGGACTTGATCTCGGCCAGCATCGTCGGCGTCATCGCATTGAGTTTATGCGGGCGGTTGAGCGTGAGGGTTAAGATGTTCTCATGCGTTTCAGTTAGGATAGACGTGTAGCTCATGGGGCGGCCTTTCTCTCGCGCACGCAGAAAATAAACAGTGCAGCGATGATGACTTGTGGAATGAAGATTTTAAACGCCAAATCATAATTGCCCGTTTTGTCGTGGACACGGCCAATTAACATGATGGAGGCGATCATAAAAGGAATGGTGATGACGTTCATTGCGCCGATCACTTTGGAGAATTGAGTGCGCCCAAAACAGGCAGCGGTTAAGGTCGTCCAAACAGGATAAACGCCGCCAATAGCAAGGCCAACAAGCCCTACGGTTACAAGGAGTCCTGTGTAGCTGGGGTATGTTAGAAGCACGAGTAAAAAGGCGATATTGCAAGAGCATACCAACGCGAATAATATCCGCTTGTCCCAACGCTCCGCGAGCCAGCCGACGATCAATTTACCTGCAATGGCGGAGGTCGTCATAACGGACATGACATAAGCTGTGTCTTGTCTGGAAAAGCCTTGTTCGGTTCCATAGGGGAAGAGCGAAATGAGGAGAGCTTGGTCGCTGCCAAGAAGTAGTCCTGCGCCGAGTGAAATAAGCCAAAATTCGGGGCGTGTGAGGAAGGATTTGTTATCTTCGGGTGTGTCTGGCGTTTCTGTATTTACAGTATCTAATGCTCCATCAGGATGTTGGCCGATATCTTCAGGGCGTCCGATGATAATCAGGGCCGAGATCAGTAAGGCCATCAAAGTAATGATGGCTGCGAGTATAAGCGTCGCTTCGCGCCACCCGAAATAGCCCATCATGGCTGTGAATATAGGGACGATGATCGCTCCGCCCGCGGAGGTTGCAATGGCGGATATGCCAAGGGCGCGCCCGCGTTTTTCGGTAAACCAACGCGTGGCCAAAACATTGGCGAGAAATGGCCCCGCTGCCGTGAAGCCAAATCCTAAGGGGATTAAAATAGCGGCGATAATCATCAAAGGATGCGTTGCGAGGGCAATAAAGGAAAAGCCAATGCCGAAAGCAAGCGCGCCGTATATTGAGAGTGTTTTAGCGGAAAACCTTTCAAGCCATCGTCCCACCATAACGGCCCAAAACATCATGCCCGCATAGAGCGCCAACATGCCGTAATTGGCTTGTTCTC
>JBMYWT010000130.1:0-2402 GCA_049607665.1 Maricaulaceae bacterium | reverse complement strand
TTTATTTTTGAGTATCTGAAAATAGAAAACATCACGTTAATGCCTTATTTAGCTTGTTTCCATTTTTTGGCGCTAGACATAAATTGGATTATTTAAAGGCAATAATAGACCGCATCCGTCAAACTCTGCCCGCGCTCATTAAGGAGTATCCCGCCGCCCATACGGTTCATTGTGTAACCAAAGCTCAGGCCTGCTTCGGGATCAGCGAACCCGATTGAGCCGCCCATGCCGACATGACCGAAGGCACCCTTTCCCATGACAAGGGAATTACCTTCGCCGCGCACGTCTTTATTGTCCATAGAAAGCATAAAACCTTGCCCAAAGCGCGTCGGGATTAAGAGCGTTTGATCGAGCGTATTTTCTCGTGAGAGCTTGCGCATATCGTCAATGCGGTCTTGCGACAGAAAGCTGTTTTCACCGATAACTGCTTGGAACATAGCGGCGAGGCTGCGCGCGTTTGATATTCCGCCCGCGCCGCCGATTTCTGCCTGCCATGCCTCGGGTGAATTGAAGTCATATTGTCCATTATTTAAAAGCGCCAAAAACTGTGTGGATGTTTGGTCTTGCATAACCTTCATCGTAAAATCAGATAGTTGAGCTTTGGGATTGAAAGCATAAGGAATCATCTTTGATGTGCGTTCAAATTCGGATGAGGGAAGGCCGATATGAAAGTCCAGACCATAAGGCTTGGCAATTTCTTTGGCGAAAAACGCACCGAGTGACATGCCAGAAATGCGGCGCACAAGCTCGCCAACCGTCCAGCCAAAGCTTGTCATATGATAGCCACCATTTGTGCCCACGTCCCAAAAGGGCTCTTCTTCCTCAAGCAGCTTTGTCATGTAATCAAAATCATAATAAGCGCCGTCTTTTAACGGGCCGCGAAAAGCTGGCACAGCGCTCGAATGCTCTAGCATCATTCGTAGCGTCGTTTCCTCTTTCCCGTTCTGAGCGTATTCGGGCCAATATTGACTGACTAAATCATCAAGCCGTGCAAGTCCGCGATCAATGAGAATATGCAGGCACAGAGCCGTGGCGGCTTTTGTGCAAGAAAACACAAGCGAAATCGTATCTTCCTCCCAGACTTGTGTTTTCTCTAAATCCTTATGTCCGCCCCAGAGATCAACAACTTTCTCCCCGTCCTTATAGACACAAACGCTCGCGCCTAATTCATCCCGTTCCTGAAAGTTTCGCTCAAACGCGTTTGCAACGGATTGAAATTTAGGGTCACACTCGCCGAGAATAGGTGCTGTCATGAGTTATCCTTTGGGCAAATTATGCGTTAAAATGATTAAATCCCGTCTTGCATTTATATGCAACTAGTTTCATAAAAAGCGCCTATTTGAACGCCGCCCTGGCGAGCTAGGAGATTAAAATGAGAGAAGCTGTTATCGTATCAACGGCGCGCACGCCAATTGGCCGTGCCTATCGCGGGGCGTTCAACGCCACCCCAAGCCCAACCCTTGCGGGCCACTGTATTGACGAAGCCGTCAAACGCGCCGGCATTGACGGCGCGCAAGTCGAAGACGTCATCATGGGCAGCGCCCTACAGCAAGGTGTTCAGGTCACAATCGGCCGTAACGCAGTTTTAGCCTCTAATCTTCCTGTCACTGTGTCTGGCCAAAGCGTCGACCGTCAGTGTTCATCTGGCATGATGGCGATTGGCATGGCCGCCAAGCAAATCATTGCTGACGGAATGGATATCGCAATCGGCGGCGGCGTAGAAAGCATCTCTATGGTGCAAACGGCCGAGATGCGTGTTGCGCCAGACATGAACATCGTGGCGAAACACCCCAATGCTTACATTCAAATGATCGATACGGCTGAGCTTGTGGCCAAGCGCTACGGCATTTCTCGTGACGCTCAGGATGAATACGCCCTACAATCACAGCAGCGCACACATGCGGCGCAGCAAGCCGGCAAGTTCGACGACGAGATCGTCGCTATGCCGTCAACGATGATGGTCAAAAACAAAGAAACAGGCGAAGTTTCTAAGCAAGAAACAACGCTTATGAAAGACGAGGGCAACCGTCCTGGGACAGCACTTGAAGGCCTGCAAGGCCTCAAAGCTGTGCGCGGCGAAGGCCATGTCATCACGGCGGGTAACGCCTCGCAGCTTTCTGACGGCGCGTCTGTGTCTGTCTTGATGGAAGCCAAAATGGCCGAACAACGCGGCCTACAGCCACTTGGTATTTATCGCGGCATGGCCGTTGCGGGTCTTGAGCCAGAAGAAATGGGCATTGGCCCCGTTTTCGCTATTCCGAAGCTGCTTGAGAAAAACGGCCTTAAGATGGACGACATCGGTCTTTGGGAGCTCAACGAAGCCTTCGCGGTTCAGGTTCTTTATTGCCGCGATCAGCTTGGCATTCCAAATGAGCTTATGAACGTAAATGGCGGCGCGATTT
>JBMYWT010000129.1:0-2657 GCA_049607665.1 Maricaulaceae bacterium | reverse complement strand
GGCAGTGTCAAAAACTATGGCACGACGGCAAATGTGATTAACCAGCTCGAGAACGGCGCGCCCAATTCGGGCGCAGGCCGTCATGTTTTTCTATCCGGGAAAATTGCGGCTATTGATACCGATTATCACCTTACTAAGATCGAGATGGGCCAAGACCACCTGACATTCCCAGAGCTAACAACGCGCGCCATTGGAACAGATATACGCGTTCAAATTTTGGCAAAAGACGTTTCGATCTCCCTTAAAACCCCCAAGACCCTATCCGTTCGAAATATCCTTCCGGCCCGAATAACAAAGCTATATCCGCAAGATGGTACAGCTTACGTAACAGTCACGCTTGAATTGCGGGACAAGCAAATGCTTTATGCGCAAATTACGCGTGCCTCCGCCGCCGAATTGAAACTTGAAACCGGGCAGAATATCTTTGCCCTGATTAAAGCCCTAAGTTTTGGCGAGCAATGGCTGTAAGGCTCGCCCGAGTTTAAGCATTGCTAGCACGCAAATATCAGGCTTATACTTAGGCAAAACATATAGGGGACTTCATCATGCGCTATTTAAACACGAAACTCGCTCTATCTCTTTTATGTTGCCTGTCTCTGCCGCAAACAGCGCTCGCTGATATTTCGCACAAAACCATTGATAAAATGGTGAGCGCCGCCCAGCCAGACGTCGTTGAGCTACGCCGTTGGTTCCACCAATATCCAGAGCTTAGCAACCGTGAATTTAAAACCTCCAAGCGCATCGCCAAAGAACTCCGCAAATTAGGGTTAGAGCCACAAACGGGCATTGCCAAAACGGGTGTTGTCGCCCTGCTAAAAGGCGGGAAAAACAAAGACGGTAAAGGCCCGACGATTGCCCTTCGCGCTGATATTGACGGCTTGCCAGTGACGGAACAAACGGGTCTGCCCTTTGCCTCTACGCAAACGACAATGTTTGACGGGCAAGAGGTCGGCGTCATGCATGCCTGCGGACATGACAGCCATATCGCTATGCTGCTCGGCGCAGCAAAAGTTTTAACGGAAATACAAGATGAGCTTGAAGGCGATGTATTGTTCATCTTTCAACCCGCCGAAGAAGGCGCGCCCAAAGGCGAAGAGGGCGGCGCGGAACTGATGCTAAAAGAAGGTCTGTTCGATACATATAAACCTGATGTCGTGTTCGGGATGCATGTCGGATTGAACATGCCCGGCGGCAAAATCGCCGTACGCCCTGGCCCGGCTATGGCCGCAGTGGACAGTTTTGAAATGACCATTAAGGGCAAACAAACGCATGGCGCACGACCTTGGGGCGGCATTGACCCGATTGTCACGGCCTCACAAATCGTCATGGGCCTGCAAACCATCGCTAGCCGCCAAATTAACGTCACCAAAGCGCCGTCTATTATTACTGTCGGGAAAATTAGCGGCGGCGTGCGTTACAATATTATACCCGACGAAGTTAAAATGCTCGGAACGATACGCACTTTTGACGAAGATATGCGAACCGATATTCACAAACGCATCGAGCAGACAGCCAAATCCATCGCCGAGAGCGCCGGCGCAGAGGCCGAATTTCTGCTACTGCCTTTTTATCCTGTCACAGTGAATAATCCTGATTTAACCCTGCAAATGCTGCCGACGCTGCAACGATTGGCAGGCGCAGAAAACGTTTTAAAGCCTGATCTGGTCACAGGCGCAGAGGATTTTTCCTACTTCGCGAATGAAGTCCCCGGCATGTTCATGTTTCTAGGGTCTGTCGAAGACGGCGTGGATCCGAAAACAGCCCCTTCCAATCACTCGCCTATGTTTACGATCCATGAGCCCGTGATGGAAACCGGCGTGAGTACATTTGTGCATTTAACGCTAGATTATATAAAAGCCCATTAGGGCTTTTGGAAACGAATAGGGTTAGCGGGGTAGCACCCGAGCACTTTCACGGTTTCACTAAAGAAGCTTAGTTCTTCCATAGCGTGTTTCATGCCTATGTCGTCAGGATGCCCTTCAACATCGGCATAAAACTGCGTGGCGGAAAAGGAACCGCCGATCATATAGCTCTCAAGCTTAGTCATATTTATGCCATTGGTCGCGAAACCGCCAAGCGCTTTGTAAAGCGCGGAGGGCACATTGCGGACTTTGAAAACAAAGCTTGTTACAACCGCGCCGTTATCTTTGGCGATGTTATTCGCGGTTTTTGAGAGCACTAAAAACCGCGTGGTGTTATGGGCGGCGTCTTCGATATTTTCCGCGAGGGTATTTAAGCCATAATGTTTCGCCGCTAACGTTGAGGCAATCGCTGCCACGGATTTATCACCTAGCTCTGATACCGCGCGAGCGGCGCCTGCTGTATCCACATCAGCAACGGGCAGAATATCCCAACCTTGCAAGCGTTTACGCACTTGGCCAAGCGCCATAGGATGGGAGCGCGCAGTTTTAATATCACTCATTTCCGCGCCCGGCACTGCCAAAAGCTGGTGGTGAACAGGTAGATATTCTTCAGCGATAATATTCAGGCCACCTTCGGGGAGGAGATGATAAATATCAGACACACGCCCCGCAACCGTATTGTCGACAGGGATCATCGCCAGCTCTGCCTCGCCATTGCGCACTTTGGCAAAGCTCTCTGCGAAACTTACGCAAGGCACGGATTCCATGTCTGGGTAATAGGTTTGGCAGGCAAGA
>JBMYWT010000128.1:0-2854 GCA_049607665.1 Maricaulaceae bacterium | reverse complement strand
GCGCGTAGAGAATATGAGCGTGAAGGCGGGTGAGGCCGCGCTTGTGAAGGAAGCGTCTTTAACGCTCACGCCGGGTACACTTTGTGCGCTGCTTGGACCAAACGGGGCCGGGAAAACTAGCCTTATTCGTGGCGCGCTTAACCTTACTTCCTTAACGTCGGGGCGGGCATTTTTGAACGATATAGCTGTTGCTGATATTCCTCCATCACAGCGCGCGCGGCAGATCGCGTATCTTCCGCAAATGCGTTCACTCGCTTGGCCGAATATTGTGCGCGATGTTGTTGCGCTTGGGCGCTTTTCTCACGGCGCGCCGCTCTCGCGTCTTAAGGGCGCGGATAAAGACGCCGTCGAGCGCGCGATAGAAGCTTGTGATATTATGCATTTAGCGGAGCGCCGCGCCGATAGTCTTTCTGGCGGAGAGCTGGCCCGTGTGCATTGCGCCCGCGCCTTTGCTGCGCAAGCGCCGCTGTTGATTGCGGATGAACCCGTCGCCGCGCTTGACCCGCGTCACCAATTCCGCGTCATGGATATTATCCGGAAATTTGTCGATGATGGCGGAGGCGCGCTTGTTGTGCTTCACGATATTAACTTGGCCGCGCGTTTCGCTGATCGCTTAATCTGGATGCAAGACGGCGAGATTATTGCGGATGGAACACCGAAAGAGACGCTGACGTCTGCTCGCCTTAAAGAGGTTTACGGTATTAAAGCCAATGTGACAGGGACAACCGTTCACATCGAAGGCGCAGCCTAATCCGAACATGACATGAAATTAATTTTGACTACGAACGTAGTCATGTATATAGATTACGAACGTAGTCTATAGGTAATTTATGATCCGCATCTCTCAATCTGAACTTGACGTCATGGATGTCTTGTGGCGCGAAGCCCCTCTTGCGGCGAGCACGGTGATTGAACGGCTGGCGGGATCAAAAGATTGGAGCGGGCGGACGATTAAAACACTTCTCGCGCGCCTCGTAGAGAAAGGCGCGCTCTCGACCTCTCAAGACGGGCGGCGCTATCTCTATACGCCGCTTGTGACGCGTAAAGCCTATGCCTCTAATGCCGCGCGGCGATTATCGGATCGCTTATTTGGCGGAAAAGCCGCACCTCTGGTGGCGCATTTGGCCGAAGGCGAGGGGCTGACGCCTGAAGATATCGCAGAGCTCGAAGCGCTAATCGCAGGACTTAAATCATGATAAACGCAGATTTTATTGATATGGTTGAAACGCTTGGCATATGGCTTGGACAAACAGGCTTAGCTGTCACGGCCCTGATTGTTTTTGTTTTGCTCGTTCGCCGTCCTGTCGCGCGATATTTTGGGGCCAAAGCCGCCTATGGATTATGGGCGCTGCCCTTACTTCGTATTTTTCTTCCGACGATTTCATTACCCTCATGGTTTCGGACGGGACGGGGGGTGTCCACGCCAGATATGCTGACTGTGTATCCCCCAAATATTCATATGGCACACACGCCCGCTGAGTTTGTTCCGCCGCAAGTAAGCTGGATGGTTTGTGCCTTTGGTATTTGGGCCGTTGTGGCCGTTATTCTTATTCTGCATGGTCTTTATCGGCATCATATTTATCGCCAAAATATTATAATGACATCCTCATTAGGGAGTTTTGAGCTTGCTCACAAAGCCGAATTTATGGCCCGGAATATCGGTCTTAAGCGTAAAGTAGCAATCCGTACGTCTGATGGTTCGGCAGGGCCGCTGGTTATGGGCGTGGTTTCGCCAATCATTGTTTTACCGAAAAACTTCACAGAACATTTCACCCCCGCGCAGCAGGATTTCGCGCTGCTGCATGAGCTACTCCACATAAGGCGCGGGGACCTCTGGGCAGCCTTTGCTGCTTTTATTTTCGGGGCGCTAAACTGGCCAAACCCATTTATGCGGCTTGCCGCACGCGCCTTTCGAATTGATCAAGAAGCAGCGTGCGACGCTTCGGTTTTGTCCCACAAAATATCGAGAGGCGCAGACCGCGCCTCTTACGCGCAGACTTTGATGCAGGCAGCGACGCTTTGCTCATCGACCCCGGCCCGGATGCCACTCGGCCTTTCTATTCATCACCCGCTAAAGGAGCGAATTATGTCCCTGAAAAACCCAACCCCAATCACGCGTTTGCGGCCTCGACTCATCGGAGCTAGCGCGTTAGCCGCCGCTTTTATGCTCACCGCACCATATTCAATTGCAGACCCAGAAGAAGAACTGGCAGGTAAGGCGACTAAGAGTCATTCGATCATGAAAATCGTCAAAGATGATAATGGAACAAAAACCAAGAAAACGATTGAGATCACTAAAGACGGGGACACAGTCAACGCATGGGAAACCAATGAGTTAACTGGTGAGCGTCGTGAACTTGAAGCCTCTGAATTGGAAGACATGGACATTCAAATTATGAACCATTCCGGGGGTATGAAAGTTATGAAATTTCATATGGACGAAGGCGAATTTACCCATGATATGGATGTTGATATCGACATAATGAAAGAGCTTATGGAGAGTGACGTCGAAGGTAAAATGAATAAACGTATTATGATTTTCGGCGACCATGATAAAATGACCATGCATCACGATATGCAAAATATGACAGATGATAAAAATGTCTTTGTTATGAAAATGCACAAAGACGGCATGTCTCATTCCCGTATGGCAACGGATGCTAAAATCTCAGCGGCGCTTTCATTATTAGAAGACGAAATTGACGGCAAAGATGTGTCAGATGATGTCCGCCGTAGCCTTCGCAAGGCTCAGAAAGCTCTTGAAAAAGCGCAAAGAAAATTGGACGCCGAAGAATAATTTTGCAGCGTAAATTTAACGCTTAAGGCCAAAATAAGGCACGCTTTGTCAAAAGCG
>JBMYWT010000127.1:0-3038 GCA_049607665.1 Maricaulaceae bacterium | reverse complement strand
TGTATCTTTCTCTGGGGGTGATGATTATTCAACTGTGAATATCCGCAGTTTGACGAAAAATCTTGATGCAACCGTCGCGATTGCAGCCGAGAAGCTCTTTCAACCAAACTTCAATGCCGAAGATTTTGGCCGCTTAAAAGCGCAAACAATTGAGGGTATTAAGCAGTCTAAAAAAGAACCTACTAATCTTGCATGGGCGATATTTAATCGCCTTGTTTATGGCGATAACAACCCAATCGCTTGGAGCGGTTCTGGAACGTTGGCGACTGTTGAAAACACGGCTCTTACGGATTATAAAACATTTTATAACGCGCATTATTCGCCAAAAGTCGCAAATATCGTTGCCGTGAGTGACTTGTCTGAAGGCAAGCTCAGCGCGGCTTTAGCGCCTTTTGCAGCGTGGGACGGCGCAGATGTACCGAGCGTTTCCGACAAGCCATACCCAGAGCTTAAAGGCGGAACGCTTTACTTCATTAATAAGGACGGCGCGGCTCAATCTGAAATTCGCATCGGAAAACGTGCTTTGCCTTATGATTCAGACGGTGAGTTCTACCGTGCGGGCCTTACGAATTACGCCATTGGCGGTGCATTCAATAGCCGTATCAATCTTAACCTTCGCGAAGATAAAGGTTACACATATGGCGCGCGGGCGTTCTTTGACGGTGAAGAAACACGCGGGGCTTTCATCGCTTATTCCGGCGTGAAGAAAGACAAAACGGCTGAGTCTATTGTAGAATTCATCAATGAAATGAAAGCCTATCATGAGAGCGGTATTACGGATGAAGAGCTTGCCTTTACCAAAGCGGCCATTGGACAAAGCGATGCGCGCAAATATGAAACGCCGCGCCAAAAACTCGGCTTTCTCTCGCGTATGGCGACATATAATTTAGACAAGAACTTTGTTGATACGCAGGCTGATATTCTTGCGAATATGACGAAAGCAGAAATCGACGCTCTGGCGGCCAAACATTATAATGTTGATGACATGATTATTGTCGTTGTGGGTGACAAAGCGAACATTTTTGATGATGTCAAAGCGCTTGGGTATAACGTCGTTGAACTAGATGCGGACGGTAAAGTGCTTTAGCGCATTAGTTTTCCAAGCTATTTTAAACATGGGTAGGGCGCTTCATTTAGGAATGCGCCCTATGCATGATGTTTTATTGCAATCTTCATATTGGGAATTTAAACAGTAAATATGACAACACATATTATGCACCCAGACCGAACCACACCGCGTTTTCGCCCTTTCAAAGCGCTGTCACACTTTAAAACCCTGATTCAGAATAAAGAAGACACGACGCAGGTTTTTTATATTATTGAAGCGCTTAACGGGAAATCCTTATTGCGCGATCTGAAGAAATTCCAAAAAACAAAATTGGGCCAACAGCGTATATCAGAGGCGCGTTATCTGCCGCCATTACTGGATGATCATGATGCATTGCGCAAACTTCCCGAGAATAGTGTCGGCGCGGCTTATATGAATTTCATGCAGCGCGAAGGGTTATCAGCGGCTGGACTTGTCGCTGAATACGACCAATTTGCAAAAGACGCCTATGAATATGGTGACTTGATCGAATGGTATGGTAACCGCCTGCGTGATACGCATGATCTTTTGCATGTTTTGACGGGGTATGGGCGAGACGCCCTTGGCGAAGCTTGTGTGCTTGGATTCTCATACTCTCAAAACAAAAGCCTTGGCGCTATCTTTATTGCCTATATGGCGGCACGGGAAATCGCGAAAACCGCGCCCCGTGGTGCCCCCGTTATCAAAGCTGTACGTGAAGGTCAGCGCAACGGCAAAGCCTCTCTAAAGCTTGCTGAGCAAGATATTATGAGCTTGCTACACGAACCATTAGACAGCGCTCGCAAGCGTCTTGGTATAGCGCCGCCCACGCAATATGATCGCGTACACGCGATGTTCGAAGAAAACGGTGTTGATCCGCACGAGGTTTTAGGGGCTGCTGTTCCTGCGTAAAACGTTGGCTATGCCTAGCTTGCGAAAATTTGGCTCTTATCTTTAAAGCTTTTAAACTCAAGCGCATTGCCGCTTGGGTCTAAGAAAAACATGGTCGCCTGCTCACCAATTTCGCCTTCAAAGCGGATATAAGGCGCAATGATGAACTCTATGTTCTCGCGCGTAAGTTTATCTGCCAGCGCATGCCATTCATCCCAGTTTAGTATTGCGCCAAAATGCCTGACGGGAACGTCTTTGCCGTCTACAGGATTTGTTGGGTCCGGCGCGTCAAAGGCCTCGGGTTTCAGGTGGAAACTAACTTGATGACCAAAGAAATTAAAATCAATCCAAGTCGGGGCTTCGCGGCCTTGCGGGCATCCTAACAAAGCGCCGTAAAAGACACGCGTTGCCTCTATGTCTTTAACCGGATAGGCGAGATGAAACGGGTTATTGTGGGCCATAGGCATAGGCTCCGCCGCGCTCTAACGCTTTGATATAGGCGGGACGTTTGTGGATTTTTTCAACGTAGTCATTACAGGCATCATAGCCCTTCAGGCGACCCCGTGCACGGGCCGCTTCTAGGGGGAAGATCATCATAATGTCTGCTCCTGTAAGTTCGCTACCCGCGAAATATTCAGAACGGATGAGTTGATATTCCATATAGTCCAAATGAATTTTAATCTCATTTAAGATCATTGGTTGGATCGGCGCAGCTGCGTCGCCAAGGAACCCCGTATAAAGCGCGAGTAAGAATGGCAGCATGGCCGAGCCTTCAGCAAAGTGAAGGAAGTGCATGTAATCATTAAATTCTTCACTATCTGGTGCCGGCACAAATCTGCCGCCGCCATGAACGCGTAGAATATATTCAATGATCGCGCCTGTCTCTGCGATCGTCACATCACCATCCGTTATGACGGGTGATTTACCAAGGGGGTGAACCATTTTAAGTTCTTGCGGCGCGCGGTTTGTGACGGGATCGCGTTCATAATGCTTGATTTCATATAATATTCTAACGGGTTATAATAATTACCGTCTGTGCCCGCCGGTGGGAGACCGGGATAGCCCGTGATCGCCCGTTAAA
>JBMYWT010000126.1:0-3083 GCA_049607665.1 Maricaulaceae bacterium | reverse complement strand
TATGGGCCGTCCAATTGTTGCGATAGATACTATCATGCAAGTAACCGCCGCCTACTGTAAAGGCGCTCTTTTTGCCAAATTGGAATTCTTTCTCAATGCTTGCTGCATAATTGCCAAGATTATTCTCTTCGCCCGCATAGGCCACGCGAAGCTGACGTCCGGCTGACATAGCGGACGCCGTTAGTTTGAAACCGTTTTTATAAAAACCGAGTTCCAAAACGGGTTGATCGCTATGGGCGAGGAAATAGTGATTGGCTTCATTATGGGTGAAGGCATTGTAGCTATCGAAGTTACCAAAATCGACATCCTTACGGCCAAAGGCGGCATAGAAAGGCGACTTTTGTAAGTTACCAAAAACAATATAGGCCTTACGAAGTTGGAACTCATCTTGATCGCCGCCATATTCCGTTTCGGAATATTCTGGCTGCATATAGATCGTTGTCCAATCCCCATATGTTGAGGTGAAAGCAAAGGCGGCATTATTAATCGCAAAAACACCTGTTTGCTTATCTGTGCGGTTCGAGAAGAATGGGAAACGCGACAGAAGTGGGAATTTCCCGGCATCGCTTGTTGTTTGCCACATCAAGCCGCCTTTAATGCCGCCGCCAATATAGAGGCTGTCATCTTGAAGAATGCCGCTGGCACGATTAGCCAAAAGCGTAATGGTTTTGCCCGTTTGGTTTTCTTGCCAGTTCAGCATCCGATTTGTGTGGCCCACATTTGTCATGACCGTTGCGCGGCCAAGATTGTATGAACGGTTTAAATCCGTGTGGAATTGATCTGCCGCTTGGGGGCTATAGCTAACGGTTTGGCAGTTTTCTTTTGACCCAAATACGCCGCGCAGTCCAAGGAAGCCGCCTGTTTTACAAGGCTCAGCAATCTGCTGTTGCGGGTAATACCCCGTGTTCTCTTGAGGGTAATATCCCGTATTATATTGCGTATCAGGCGCCGTATTGACGTACTCATAGGGATAGAGCTCTGCTTGCTCATCATAATATGACTGGGCATATGACTGCTCACTGCCGTAAGTGTTAGGTTGCACATAGTGCCCTTGCTCAGCCGCCCAGGGTTGGCTCATTTGGTTGGCATTGAACATGCCGCGCAACCCGTTGGAGTGGCTGGCGGAAACCGGTATGGCAATCGCTGTGATAGCCGCCAAAGCCGTGCCTAGAAGCGCCATATTTTTAACTGTGTTTGACATGGTTTTTCCTCCCACGTTTATGCTGAACGTTTAGCGTCAATATCAACGCCGTGTTCGCGAACTTTTCTGTATAAGGTTGAGCGTCCAATCCCGAGGCGGCGCGCGACCTCAGACATTTGGCCTGAATAATTTTCAACAGCGAATTGAATGAGATCACGTTCGATCTCAACAAGTGTACGAAGATGACCGTCTCTATCGAGAACATGAACGGGCTCTTCTGCGTCATTGTGCTGGATTTCCGCGCTCGGCTGCATAGACAATTCAGGACTTGCCGAGCTGATAAGTGGCGTGAGTCCAGAAATTTGTGGGAAATCATGTGGCTGTAACATATGGCCATCACATAAGATCATCGCGCGGAAAATTGTATTTTCAAGCTGTCTTACATTGCCGGGCCAATCATGCGCGGCGAGCATATCTAATGTCTCGGCATTTGCTCCGCGGACAGAGAGACGTTCCTGCGCGTTAAACCGTTTAATGAAATGCTCCATCAAAGCCGGAATGTCTGCGCGGCGTTCCCGAAGGCTTGGAACTTGAATAGGGAACACATTTAGACGGTAAAACAAATCCTCACGGAAGGTTCCGTCAATCACGGCCTCAGCCAAGTTTCGGTTGGTCGCGGATATGATACGCACGTCCACAGACACAGGGCGCTTGGATCCAATTGGATCAACTTCGCCTTCTTGAAGAACACGTAGCAATTTTACCTGCATATCAAGCGGGAGCTCGCCAACTTCATCAAGGAATAATGTGCCTGTATGGGCCTCTTGGAATTTTCCAAGGTGCTTAGAATTTGCCCCTGTGAAGGATCCTTTTTCGTGACCGAACAAAATACTCTCAACAAGGTTCTCGGCGATTGCCCCGCAATTGACTGTGATGAAGGGCTTGCCCGATCGTTCGGATGCGCCTTGAATAGCGCGCGCGATAACTTCTTTACCCACGCCGCTTTCGCCCGTGATGAGGATAGGAATGTTCGCTTTTGCGCCGCGCTCCCCCATGGCAATCACGCTACGCATGGTCGTGGCATTGCCGATCAGATCGGAAAATTGCAGCGCGCCATCACTTGTTTTCTTAAGGCGCGTGACTTCACCAGCAAGCGTATTAATCTCAAGCGCGTTGCGAATGGAGATTATGATACGCTCTGGCGCGGCAGGTTTAACCACAAAATCCCTAGCGCCGGATTGCATGGCCTCAACGACCGTATCAATAGAACCTTTGCCTGTTAAAACGATAACGGGGAGGTCAGGGCGAATTTTTTGTAATTCTTTAAGCGTTTCCATACCGCTACGCCCTGGCATCACAAGATCAAGCAGCATGACATCAATGCTGTGCCCGTCTGACGACGCCATATTCAGCGCCGTATCGCCATTGTCAGCTTGAAGCGATGAAAACCCACTTTTTTCTACAACTGCTTGCAGAAGACGACGCTGTGTCGGATCGTCATCGACGATCAAAATTGTTTTAGCCATTTCTTTACCACCATTTTGAACCATTTTGGTTCAGACCTAAGCTTTCGAGCTCTTATGCGTTGCAATATGAGACAGTGAGGTGAAGATATGGCTAAGAAGTATGGATAATTTTGGGTTAACGGGCATATCTTGCGATATTGTGCTTTAAAAAGGCGAGGTTTGCCTGTAGTTATGAAAATGCGGCGAGTAGAGGTAAATTATTCCGTGCGACATATTTTGCCAAAGGCTTGAGGCCTACCTACTCACGTGATATCCGACGGATCAATTTAGATTCAATTTTCGAGGAACATGCTATGGCAGCAGGAAATTCAAATTATGTACAGGGCTCAATGCCTGTAGAGGCCCAAGAAGGCACATTTGGTGGTTTTATGAACCTCACTATTTATGGCGGGTCACTTATTGCCTTTTTGTTGCTT
>JBMYWT010000125.1:0-3178 GCA_049607665.1 Maricaulaceae bacterium | reverse complement strand
TATTAACAAAAACTACGAAGCTATTTTAAAAGCGGTAGATTGTATTCAAACAATTACAATTGATGAAGTTATAGAAAAAACAATCGAATTTTTAAAAGCAGTATCAAGTCCTAAGTAAGAAACGAGTGCCGGGGTCAGTCCTAAAGCGCAGGGACAAGTAATGATAGTAATGGCCAATATCCTATGAAAAATTTCTTGAGCATAGCTCTCCCCTTATACAAAATACGCGCCTCTATGGGCGCGTATTATAATTTCATATTCGTTGGCATTAGCATTAAAGACCAAACTTAAGGTGTCAAACCTTCAGGTGCGCCCGGTAGAACAGGCTGGAAATAACCAGCGCCCCAACCGCCGTCGACAGCGAGTTCTGCGCCCGTAATATAGCTGGCTTCGTCACTAGCGATAAAGAGAGACGCTTGCGCCACTTCTTCGGGGTTACCAATACGCTGCAGTGGCACACGGCAAAACGCCGCTGAGAGCTGGTCCGCTGGGAGGCCGCGTGCATTGCCCATTGGCGTATCGACGCCGCCAGGGTGCACAGAGTTGACGCGAATGCCCGATGTACCAAGTTCATAGGCGAGTGATTTCGTCAGGCCGCGCACCGCCCATTTTGACGCCGTATAGACCGTTAGGCCATTACAGCCACGCATGCCGTCAACGGAGCTGATGTTCACGATAGAGCCCTTACCAGCCGCTTTCATCACAGGCGTGACATGTTTCGCGCCGAGCATTGGCCCAATTGTATTCACGCCCAAAACGCGGTTGGCGTCTTCGGGGTTGAAATGCTCAATCGGCGTGAAATGCACAAGGCCTGCATTATTGACCAAGATATCAACGGTGCCCCATTTATCCGTGGCAGCTTTGACCATTGCCGCCCAGTCTCCATCGGAGGAGACATCTAGCTTATGGAAGAACGCATTCTCGCCAATGTCTTTGGCAACGGCTTCGCCCTTCTCGGCGTTGACATCACCCAAAGCGACCTTCGCGCCCTCGGCAGCAAAAAGGCGCGCAGTCGCGGCCCCCATGCCTTGAGCTGCGCCTGTGACAATGGCGATTTTACCAGAAAGGCGGCCCATTAAATGGCCACCGCTGGATCAGTTTCGTCAAGTCCGACATAGAACTGACGGAAATATTTACGCCACGCCAAGATCGGGCCATCACCATCACAAAGGAGAGGTTTCGGACGGTATTTTTTATTATCCCAAACGATCAGATCAACGGATTCGAAACCTGCTGAATCTTCGCCTTCGGCTTCACCAATGGAATGCTCATATAAGTGCTGACCGATAGCGGCTTCTTTGGAGCCTTCAGGGTATTTTTTCCATGTAAAGCACATACGCACGCGAGACATTTCAGCATCTGTTGGCGTTGGCGTGGCGAACATCAACATTGAAACGCCGTCTTTATTGTGGCGGTTAATCGGAATACCCGGGCCGTGGCTCTCGCCAACAATATAGCCTTCCATGATATCATAGTGCCAAATATGGCCTTCGGCCTTAGCGGCAACAGACGGAATGATTGGCGCGCCGTGAAGGAATTTCAGGTGCGGCGTATCCACTGAATTTTCACCCATTTCCTGAATACAAGTGCCGATGTCCCACATGTGATATTTCACTTCGACGTGATTATCAGGGTCTTCCATTTCTGGCACGACAGGGATTTCCCACATCGGCGCTACGTCTTCTGGGTGATACCACGCCCAGATGATACCATATTTTTCAACAACAGGCAGCGTCTTTAGGATCGGCTTTTTACGTGCCACACCTGGCATGACTTTGCCGTAAGGAATTTTCTTACACCAGCCTTCGGAGTCAAACTCCCAGTGGTGGAACGGGCACTGAATATTGCCGCCAACGACTTTGCCGCCTTTGCCCAAATGCGCGCCAAGGTGCGGACAAAAGGGATCGGACATGCCAACAGAATTATCTTCACCACGGAAGAGAACCCAATCTTTGCCGAAGACTTTCTCAGTTTTAATCTCGCCTTTTTTAATCTCATGCGAGAAGCTAACATTATACCAGCCAAAAGGAATTGGGAACGGGCAGCGTTCCAGCTCATCGCCGGTTTGGATGTGATCGGGGTTTACAGGTGCATTCATGGGTGTCTCCTATGCGTCTTCTAGAATTTCAGGGATTAATTTTTTAGCGGGATTACGTTCACCGAGAACTTTCACGGCAAAGCTCATGGAGGGGCCGGGCGTCGGTGCAGACTTTGTTTTCAAAACATAGTCAGGGGAATCAAGTGCCAAATCCATACGGTGGAACAGGCGCGCCATTATTACGCCCATCAAAACCTCTGCGAGATTTTGACCAAGGCAAGAATGCGGTCCACGTCCGAAAGGTGCATAAACACCCGGCTGCATATGTTCGCGTCGCTCATCTGAAAAGCGTTCTGGATCAAATTTAAACGGGTCAGGAAAATATTCTTCCATGAAATGCGGAACGGATGTGCCAATAAAAATCATCTCATCTTTCGGTATTACATACCCTTCGAATTCCAAATCATGGTTCGTCGTGCGCATTTGCGCCACGGCAATCGGCCAAAGCCGCATAGCCTCTTTCAGACAGCCTTGAATATAATCCAGTCCACGAATATCTTCTTCTGTGATCGTGTCTTTGGCATAAAGCGCATCCGCTTCGGCTTGCACTTTTTTCAAGACATCTGGATGCTTTAAAATACCATAGGTACAGGCGGCAACCGAATTCGCAACCGTATCCAATCCAGCCACGAACGGCCCTGTTAAAAGAACACTTAAGTCTCTGGCTTGAACAAATTCCGGATCATCAATATGGGCCTGATAAACATTGCCCAACAAATTATCAGGGAGCTCCCCAGTTTCAGCATATTCTTTAAATTGAGCAATGAGTTCTTCACCAAAATCATCAACACGTTTTGCAGCTTTTTTGAATTTGGGGGACTTTAAAAAGAACTTAGGCCGTACTCTTGCTACTAACGTATTAAGCAAAAACAAGATATTTGTACGAATGTCTTTTACATATTCAAGAGGAGCATTTCCGCTCATCATTTCACCAATCATTTGAACAATCATATATTGGAAGGCTTCAACAACAGGTACAGTTTCGCCAGCCTTCCAATCACGTTCAATAGAGCTATCGCCAATGGCCGTTAGCTCATGATATCTACCCGCTGCGGCCTCACGCGAAAACCCCTTACGCAT
>JBMYWT010000124.1:0-3203 GCA_049607665.1 Maricaulaceae bacterium | reverse complement strand
GCTTTTATTTATTTAGAAATTGGCTTTAGGTTTAAGCTTTGTGACGAACACCCTTAGCAGGCGGCGTTTCTGGCCCGCCTGCAAAACACTGCGCAATCTCCATCCACTTCGTCGCGGCTTCGCCCGTTGTGACCAAATCTGTGTCAGCGATGTTGCGGCATTGCGTGACGACTTGGGAAAATTCCGTCGCGCTGCCTTCGACTTTATTATCGTCCTGCGGATCATTCCATTCCCAGATGGCGCCGCTGGGCGCGGTTAGGCGAACGTAAGGTTTGGGTTTGATCGGCTCTTGGCCTTTAACTTTGAACGACCAGCTATAGGTCGTCACGCCGATGTGGGCGACGTTTTTCAATCGGTCACCATTCTCGCGGTCAACACCCAGTAGATCAAAGATCGCCTGCGCGTGCGCCCAATGCTCCATCTGGCGGGCGATGATGCAGGATTTAACCGACATATCAGGTCCCGCCCATTTCACGCGAGCTTCTGGTTCGGCGGCGGCGAAGCGTTCCGCCATAGCGGGGTAGTAATCTTTCCAGGCCTCAAAGCGCGCACGTTCCGTGAGATCGCCGAAATAATCATTCTGCATTTCGACATGGGTTTTCCCTGTCATCAGGGCCCCCATCGCTGTTTTGACAAATTTTTGAAATTCTTCAGGCTCATTCAAGGTTTGATCTGCGGCGATATTCCAAAGATGCAAATGCCCGACAATATCGTTTATCGTCCAGCTTTTAAAAAGTGTCTCGGCGTTGAAATCAGCGTCAGTTTTGCCTTCAAGGATGGCGCAAATATTGTCGCATTCTGCTTTGAAATCATAGGCTTCTTGCATTGTCTTATATCCTTATGGGGCGAGTTTTTCTGACACGTTATATGCCAAGCCATAGACGCTTTGTCACTCCCTATCAGTTTAAAATCACCTTGACTTAATCGGGGTGGTCGTGTCGCTTACGTGCAATAAAAATACCCGAATGGAGCCGTAAAATGAGTGAGCAAATGAACGTAGAGCTGGATGATCGCGGCGTGATGCGGATTGTCTTTAATCGCCCTGAAACATTAAATGCGCTCTTGCCTGAAATGCTCACTGAACTCGCGGAAACGGTGAACGGGGCCAAAGCAAAAGGCGCGCGTGTCATTACGATTGAAGGCGAAGGACGGGCGTTCACGGCGGGGATTGATTTGAAAGCTTTGCGCGGAGAAACGCCCAAAGCGGGCAAGATCAGCCAAGTCTTTGACGGCCCTGGCGTGGCGGCGTCTACGGCGCTGCGCAATGCAGGCATTCCCGTGATCGCCAAAATTCACGGCGCGTGTTTCACGGGCGGGCTGGAACTCGCGCTCTCTTGTGATATGTGCTTCGCGACCAAAGATGCCAAGTTCGGCGAAACTCATGCCAAATTCGGATTGCGCCCGACATGGGGCATGAGCCAAACACTGTCCGATGCCATCGGTATTCGCCGCGCGAAAGAACTGTCTTTCACAGCACGCATTTTTCGCGGCGACGAAGCGGAACGTTGGGGTATTGTAAACTCGCTCTGTGAGGACAAAGCGGAACTCGACGCACTCGTTGATAAACGCGTGGAGCAAATTCTTAGCTGCTCTCAAGGCTCTATCGAAGCCTATGTCGACCTCTATGATTACGCGGCTGAACCTTCGGGCCGCGAAGAAGGGATTGAGACTGTCTACGCTCGTCACTATCCCAATATTTCGGACGAAGACACGGCCGAGCGACTCGCGCAATTTATGTAAGAATTTTGACTTTGCTGCGGACAGCGGCAAAAATTTCCTTTATCCCCAACCCATATTTATCAAACGGAGCCTCCATGTCTTTACCTGAAACTTATTTGCAAATGCTCTCGACTGTCACTGAAGGCGGCGAGCTTAAAATGGATTTACACGAAAAGCCCGTGCCGACGCCAAAAGCCGATCAAGTCATCGTGCGTATCGAAGCTACGCCGATTAACCCGTCTGATCACGGCGTCATGTTCGGTTGGTCAGATATGAGCAATGCAAGCTCGTCTGGCAGCGGCAAAGACACAGTGCTAACCGCGCCTGTTCCGCCCGCAGGCATGCGCGTTATGAAAGCGCGTGTCGGGCAGCAGCTTCCTATTGGGAATGAAGGCGCAGGTACGGTTGTTGCCGCAGGCGAGAGCGAAGCGGCTCAGGCGCTGATGGGTAAAACCGTTGCCGTGATGGGCGGCGGCATGTACGCGCAATATCGCGCCGTGCCCGCCATGATGTGCCTACCGCTATTGCCAGGTAACACAGCCAAAGACGGCGCGTCGAGCTTTGTTAATCCGCTCACCTCGCTCTCTATGGTTGAGGTCATGAAAATGGAAGGCCATAAAGCGCTTGTTCACACAGCTGCGGCATCAAATTTGGGACAGATGCTAAACCGTATCTGTCAGGCCGACGGCGTTGATCTGGTCAATATCGTTCGCCGTCCAGAGCAAGAAAAACTCCTGCGGGATATGGGCGCCAAATATGTTTGCGACAGTTCCAAAGATAGCTTCATGGCCGACCTTATTGACGCGATCCACGAAACTGGCGCGACATTGGCATTTGACGCAACGGGCGGCGGCAAGCTCGCCTCTGATATCCTAACGGCAATGGAAGGCGCAGCGGCGCGCACGCCAGGCGCCTACAGCATTTACGGCTCTATCCATCACAAACAAGTTTACCTCTATGGCGGTTTGGATACGTCACCGACAATGCTCTCGCGCGGCTACGGCATGGCGTGGGGCGTGGGTGGATGGCTACTGCCTAACTTCCTCGCCAAAGCAGGGATGGAAGTCGGTAATCGCCTTCGTATGCGCGTGGCCAAAGAGCTGACAACAACTTTCGCCAGCCATTACACGGATGAAATTTCACTCTCAGAAGCGCTTAACGCCGATATCGTCGCCAAGTATAACGCCAAATCTACAGGCACGAAATTCCTCGTCTGCCCGCAGAAGGACGTTTAGGCCTTACGAGAGACATTATGATAAAGCGCCCCGATCATTACACGCGAATAGCTATTGTTCTGCATTGGGTGATCGCTCTGCTCTTGATTGGGCAATATATTGGGGGGCGCTTGATGGTCTCTCTTGATCGCGGGGCGTTTGTCTATGAACTATTTCAACTTCACAAATCCTTTGGGTTTGTGATTTTGTTTTTATCCATTCTAAGACTGGCTTGGCGCGTTACGCATAAAGCGCCCGCTCTGCCAGAGA
>JBMYWT010000123.1:0-3333 GCA_049607665.1 Maricaulaceae bacterium | reverse complement strand
ACATGGCACATAGAGTAATTGTAAGCCATATAACATCAACAAATTCTCGCCAAGTAAATATAAAACAGGCGGCCCCAAAGTAGGCTCCAATTATAATTAAAAAAACGGCACTTTGTAGAGTCGCAAACGGGTCAAGAGACCAGCGATAGGATAAAAGTATAAGAACCATAGTTGGAATTTTGGGCGATAAAGCCAAAAACCCAAAAATTGTATTTTGGAAACGCAAGACAGCTGTTATAATCATTATGGTATAAATTGGGAATTCCACAATAGGCTTTGGTAGTGGCGGAGCCATATTGAAAATTTTGATGTAGAATGCCCCATAAGCGCCAGAGCCTAGTAATAGGGCAAAAGCCAGCACAATTTTATCCACTGATGTTGCTGACTTTACCATTCTTACGGCTTGCGGAAATATGGCTAACAAAGAGTTAATTTTTAATCATCGAAGCATTAAAAATTCAGGTAACACAGGAATGTATATAACCTCTGTTTTTTCAAGGGGTACATCAAAAAGGCGCACATCAAAATATGTTATTCATTGCCTTATCAAAAAGGACCGCTACATTCTAAATTGTTGTTTTGATTGCCCCAAATGAGGTCCTTATGCACTCCTTTCAAACCGTTGCCGATATACGCATTGCCCCTGGCGGAGCAGACCAAATTGACATCTATGTCGAGGGCCTTTGCGCCAATAAACGCATTGCGATTGTAACGGACAAAGGTATACGCGGCCTTGGTCTTTTGGACGGCGCACTTGAGGCCCTAAGGGCTGCTGGGTATGACGTGTTGGTCTTTGATGATGTTGTCCCTGATCCACCCGAAGCCGTTGTCTTGAAAGGCGCAGACGCGATCAAAGCCTTTGGCGCAGGATTGGTGATTGGCTTTGGCGGCGGTAGCCCGATGGATACAGCCAAAGTCATCGCGCATTTGGCCGGCTCTTCGCAGCCCATAGAGAGCCTTTACGGCGTGGGCAATGCCAAGGGGCCGACGCTCCCCCTTCTACTTGTGCCAACAACGGCCGGTACAGGATCCGAAGTCACCAATGTAGCGATCATCACAACGGGCAAAACGGCTAAGAAAGGTGTGGTAGCGGACAGCCTTTATGCCAACCGCGTTTTACTTGACGCCAAACTAACCTTCGGATTACCTAAGTCCATCACTGCCGCGACGGGCATTGACGCTATGGTTCACGCGATTGAGGCCTATACCTCCATCCGCGAGAAAAACCCGATCTCTGATGCTCTCGCCCTGACGGCGCTACGCAAACTCAAAGGCGCAATCGTGACAGCTTGCGACGACCCCAGCAATGTTGAGGCGCGTAATGATATGCTCATTGGCGCGATGCTGGCTGGCCAAGCGTTTTCCAATGCCCCTTGCGCAGCGGTCCACGCCCTCGCCTATCCGCTCGGCGGTTTTTTCCATGTCCCACACGGACTTTCAAATGCGCTCGTTTTGACTGAGGTGATGAAATACAATCTCCCCAAAGCCGATCATTGGTACGGTGAAATCGCCACCGATATGGGCGTAGGCCAAACGGGCGTGTCACTGATTGATGAAATGGAGCGCATAAAAGACGCGACCAAAGTCCCGCAACGTCTGGGGGAAGTTAAAATCACAGCCGACGCAATTCCGATGATGGCTGAAGACGCCATGACCAAAGACCGCCTCCTGATGAATAACGCTCGCGAAATGACCTATGACGCGACGGTAAAAATCTACGAAGCGATTTTATAAAATGGCCAAACCTACCCCCGACCATATCGACAGCTATAAACACACGCTCCTGATCCCGACCCGCTGGGCGGATAATGACGTTTACGGCCATGTGAATAATTCCGTTTATTATTTTTATTTCGACACAGTCGTGAACCGCTACCTCGTCGATCACGGCGTATTAGAAATTGGCAAAAGCGAAACCATTGGCCTAGTTGTCGAAACAGGCTGTAGCTATTTCGCGCCGATTAGTTTCCCAGACAATGTTATCGCGGCCCTGCGCGTGTCGCGCCTTGGTAATTCTAGCGTGAAATATGAAATAGGACTTTTCCGTGAAGGCGAAGATACGGCCTCGGCCCAAGGTCATTTTGTGCATGTCTATGTGAATGAAGAAACGCGTCGTCCCGCGCCTTTGGAAGATAATTTACGGGCGTGCCTTGAAGTGATCAGCGTATGAAGGGTAAGTTCTTCCTTTTCTTCTTTACGGCGATAGGCTCCATAGTTTTTTATGCTATTGGATCACGTTTACCTCTACCAAGTGCCAAAGCTGCAACAGCCTACGGAACGCAGTATAGCGCTCCCAGTCCAGCGGGTAGCGTCACCTATAATCTATCAGGCGAAAGCGACCCTGTTGTCGTTATGCTCGCAAGCGCGGGGCGTGAAGTCAGTGATTTTAATAACTTAGCGCAATCAGTTGCCGCAAAGGGCTACCGCGTTTTAACCGTCGAAGCCCCGGGCATTAACGGATCGTCTATGGTGGAAACACCGAACCTCGAAAAACTCTCCGCCGAAGTACATGCCGCTATTACGCATGCCGGTTTTGAAGATGAAGCCTTAGTTTTAGTTGGTCATGCTTTCGGAAATCGCGTATCGCGAACCTATACGCATTATTACCCTGCGAATATTGAGGGCATCGTTTTACTAGCAGCGGGCGGTCAGAAGCCTGTTGAAGAAACAGCTGCGAAAGCGCTCATGAATTGCTTTAATCCGTTGAGCGCTTATTTGGAACGCCTAAGGGATATACGTTACGCCTTTTTTTATGACGGTAATGAAGTCCCGAAAAATTGGCGTCGCGGGTGGCATACAAGGACAGCCATGTTGCACGGCGAGACAGTGAGGAATACGACGGATACGAGTTGGCAAGCCGCAGGTGGTAAAACACCAATGTTGATTGTTCAGCCTTCACATGACCGTATGGCGCCCAAAAAAGACACATCTGATATTCTAAAAGCGCGTTACCCTAACCGCGTGACAGTTATTTTGGCGGAGAATGCAGGCCATGCTTTGTTGCCTGAAAGACCTGAGCTGGTCGAGAGATCCGTCTTGGGTTTCCTGAAGGAACATCATCCAAGTGAATAGTGTTGTGAAGCTTCACACGGGGCAATGCCATTGCGGTGATGTCGCCTTTGAATTTGACGCGCCTGCGCAAATGGATGTGACCCTATGTGATTGTTCCATTTGCAATATGACGGGTTATCAGCATGTCTTCATTCCACAAGGTGATCTGCGCTTTATTCAAGGCCAAGACAAGCTCACGGAATATAATTTTAACACAGGTGCCGCGCGGCATTTCTTCTGCGGGCGATGCGGGATCAAACCGCTCTACATCCCCCGTTCGCA
>JBMYWT010000122.1:0-3658 GCA_049607665.1 Maricaulaceae bacterium | reverse complement strand
CGCTATAAAATGGCGGCAGCCCCTGTCGTGAAAGGCGATCAACTTGCTGAACTTGTTATATATGAACCGGGGCGAGCAGAACGTATTGTGCCTTTATACGCAGCGGCAAATGTGAAGCGCAAAGGCGCTCTTGGGCGCGCTATGACGGTTTTAGTTTCAAAGATACGAGGCGAATAATGAGCGCAGGAAAATTCATAACCTTAGAGGGCGGCGAAGGCGCGGGGAAAACAACTCAAGCCGAGTTTCTTAAGTCTGCTCTCGAAGCCATTGGCATTGAAACCGTCCTGACGCGTGAACCCGGCGGTACATTCGGGGCCGAAGCTATTCGTAATCTTGTGCTTGATGGCACAAAAGAGCGCTGGTCGGGTATGACGGAGCTACTTTTAATGTATGCCGCACGTATCGATCATGTTGAAAAACTTATCCGTCCTGCCCTGAAACGCGGCGCGTGGGTAATTAGTGACAGGTTCGCCGATTCGAGCATTGCCTACCAAGGCTATGCGCGAGGAGTTGGCAGTGAGCGCGTAAATAAGGTGCATGACGCGGTTATGGATGGGTTTGAGCCAGATTTGACTGTCCTATTTGATATTGACCCTGTCATTGCCATGAAGCGCGTAAAAACGCGTGGAGAGACACTCTCACGCTTTGATGCAGAGACAATGGATTTCCACAAAACGCTTCGCAGAGCCTTCCTAGACATCGCAGAACAGCATTCGGATCGTATTTTCACACTGGATGGCGGAACGCCGCGTGACGCTGTGCATAGGCGCATCATTTTTGCGCTCTCGCAGAAATTTCCAGAACTTGCGGGCCGTCTTGGGCCTGTAACAAAATAAGCCGCTTGGGATATGAAAGGCGACAGCGCACATATTCCTGAGGCCGACTGTATTGAGGGCTGTCGCCACCCGCGCGCAACATATGATTTGATCGGCCATAGAGCCGCTGAAATGCAATTCCTTAGCGCGCAGCGATCAGGTCGCCTGCATCATGCATGGTTGATATCTGGCCCAAAAGGGATCGGCAAAGCCACATTAGCTTACCGTATGGCGCGGCATTTATTAGGCGGCATGTCTTTGCTGCCCGATAGTCTTGATATCCCGGAAAGTGATCCCGTGTCGCAGCGTATTCAGGCCCAAGGCCATGGCAATATGTTTGTTTTGCGCCGGCCATATGATTTAAAAACCAAGCGTTTGCGAACAGAAATTCCAATTGCGCGCGTGCGCGAAATGACAAGTTTTTTCGAATCCACGTCTGCCGAAGATAAGCTTCCTCGCATCGCCATTGTCGATTGTATGGACGAGATGAATAGGCAGTCCGAAAACGGAATATTAAAAACCTTAGAAGAACCGCCGAAAGACGCGATACTGATTTTATTGGTCAATTCACCGGGGCAGCTCCTGCCAACAATTCGTTCGCGATGCATGTCTCTTGCGCTTCGCCCCGTGCCTGAAACTGACATACAGCCGTGGCTTACGGCTCAATATAAGGAAAGCGATGACGTTATAAATGCGGCGGTAAAGCTCTCGCGCGGCGGCCCCGGAAAAGCTGTGGCCTTTGTTCAAAATGCCGACCGCGTTTTAAAGCCGCTTACACGTTTCCTCGCCAGCCTAAACGGACATGATACGACATTCGATTCCATCTTGGCGGGTAGCTTGTCCTTGAAAGAAAACAAGAATGCGCGCGCCTTATTCTGGGATAGCCTTCAAGATATACTGCAATGCCAAGCGGCCTATAGTATGACAGGGGAGTGGACGGGCGCGTTCAAACCTTTGCCTGTCTCCAAATCACCTGAAAAATGGATGCAGCTTTGGCATAAAACGTGTGAATGGCAACGCGTCGAAGACGCCATTAATATGGATAAGAAAACTGTTATGCTAACGGCTATATCTGAAATACGGGCCGTCTGATGTGGGTCGATAGTCACGTCAATCTACACGGCGAGAAATTCGCAGATGACCTTGACGAGGTTGTTACGCGCGCACGCGAATCGGGCGTTTCGGCCATGCTCAATATTTGTTGCAAATTATCCGATTCAGACGACGTTATTGCAGTTGCGGATCGCTACCCAAATATGTGGGCGAGCGTTGGCACCCATCCGCATGACGCCAAGGAAAATCCGAACATTACGGCGCAAAACTTAATTGAAATTGCGGCCCATCCCAAGGTCGTGGGTATTGGCGAAACAGGCCTCGATTTTCACTATAACTTTAGCGAAAAAGAGGCGCAGTTTCATAACTTCCAAGCCCATATAGAAGCCGCGCGCGAAACGCAGCTTCCGCTCATTATCCATAGCCGTAATGCCGATGATGAGATGGGCGATCTCTTAGAGGCCGAAATGGCGAAGGGCGCGTTTCCGGCCTTATTGCATTGCTACACATCCGGCGAACGTCTCGCGCGCCGCGCCATTGATCTTGGCCTGTACTTTTCCATGTCAGGCATCATCACATTCAAAAATGCGAATGACGTTAGGGAGATCGCGAAACTTATTCCCGAAGACCGGATTATCATCGAAACTGATTGTCCTTATCTGGCCCCTGTACCGCATAGAGGGCAGCGGAATGAGCCTGCATTTGTAACGCATGTTGGCGAAAAGCTCGCGGAAATACGCGGCTGGAGCCTTGAAGAAACCGCGCAGCGTACAACAGATGCTTTTTATGATCTGTTCAAAAAGGCAGAAAAAACATAGCTATGGGTCAAAAAATTAAAGTCACAATATTGGGCTGTGGATCCTCCGGCGGCGTACCGCGTGTTGGCGGTGATTGGGGCGCATGTGATCCGAATAATCCGAAAAACCGCCGCACACGTTGCTCTATATTTGTGTCGACATGGCAGGGCGAAGAAGAGCCATCTCCCAAAGAGCAAACAAGCGTTTTGATCGATACATCGCCAGATTTACGCGAGCAATGCCTCGCTGCGAATATCAAGCATCTCGATGCTGTTCTTTATACGCATGATCATGCCGACCAGAGCCACGGCATTGATGATCTACGCGCGCTAGCGTATCGTATGCGTAAACGTATTCCGACTTATATGGACATTCACACCAAAGAAAATGTCTATAAGCGCTTCGAATATTGCTTTGAAATGCCAGAAGGGCGTGTGCATCCGCCCATCTTAGAGCTTATGCCGATTATAAAGCCCGAAGACGAGCTGCAAATTGACGGCCCAGGAGGTGCGCTTAATGTCAAAGTGCTTGGTCTTAGTCACGGTCCGACGCCATCTTTAGGCTTCATGTTCAATGATAAAATCGTCTACACACCCGATGTATGGGATATTAAAGAAAATGTCCTGACGTCGATGGGCCGACCAGATATATGGATTTTAGACGCGCTAAGATATTCCGAGCATCCTACGCACGCACATGCTGATAAAGCGCTAAGCTGGATTGCACGAACGCAAACACGCCAAGCGGTTTTGACAAACCTCCATATTGATATGGATTATGAAACATTGTCTGAACAGCTCACGGGGCAACACTGTTTATCATATGATGGAATGACGCTAACTCTCTGATTTTACTGATATTGATATATGTATTATTTCTCATAATAAACATTATGCGATTAATGTGGAAACTTTTTTGGTGCTGGCTTGTCTCTTGCATCTTATGGTTTTATGCATGTTTTATTCGATACAAACAATATTCGCAGCGCCGAAG
>JBMYWT010000121.1:0-3721 GCA_049607665.1 Maricaulaceae bacterium | reverse complement strand
CAATCAGAGTTTCAGGCGCGAGGGCTGTGTGCCCTGGGATCGTCACGCCAATCACGGCGCTGGCGAGGCCTTCGAAGGCGTCCAAAAACCCGCCAATATCTTTATTCGCGAGTATGCCCGTCACGAGGATGAGCGGACGTTCGGTTTTGCTTTCCAGCTCTGCCATAGCCGAAGCGACGGCGCGTGCGGCGTGGGGATTATGCCCGCCGTCGAGCCACAGCTCTCCGCCTGCCGCAATGACTTTGTCGGCAAATGCGCCCGTTGTTAGGCTTTGCATCCGCGCGGGCCAGCTTACAGATTTGAGGCCTTTTTCAATCGCGCTATCCGTGAATTGCAATACGCGTGCCATGGCAATCGCGAGGCCTGCGTTCATAATTTGGTGCTGCCCCACAAGAGCAGGGAGCGGCAGGTCGAGGAGCTGCTGCTCGTCCTCATAGACAAGACGTCCGTGTTGACGATAGGCGCGGAAATCTTGGTTTAAGAAACGCGGACGTAGCCCAAGTTTATTGCCTTCGGCCTCCAATACGGCGTTCACAAGATCGCCTTGCTGGCCGATACAAACGGGCATGAAGGGTTTCATAATGCCTGCTTTTTCGCGAGCGATTTGCGCGAGGTAGCGGCCTAAAAATTCGGCGTGATCGTAATCAATTGGCGTGATGCCGACGACGGCGGGGCGATCGATGACATTGGTCGCATCATATCTTCCGCCGAGACCTACTTCGATCAGGCAGAGGTCTGCGGGTGTTTCGGAGAAGGCGAGGAAAGCGGCCGCTGTGGTCGCCTCAAAGAAAGACAGGGGCTGTCCGTCATTGGCCTCACGCACGCGCGCCAAAATATCGATGAGTTTTTCGTCTGAAATCATCTCGCCCGCAAGGACGATGCGTTCATGGAAACGCACCAAATGCGGCGACGTATAGGCATGACATTTGAGGCCGCCGGCTTCGGCCATGGCGCGCACATAGGAGAGCGTCGAGCCTTTGCCGTTCGTGCCAGCGATATGAACCACGGGCGGGAGATTTTGGTGCGGATTACCGAGGGCTTTGAGGACGCGTTCTATGCGCTCTAGTCCCAGATCAATTTTCTTGGGGTGCAGCGCAGAGAGCGCCGCGAGGGCTGCGTCAACAGCGCTTTGACTCTCAGATGTTGTATCGGTCATTTAGGCGGCAGGGGCGCTGAGCGTTGCGTCGGTCTGCATGAGAACACAGAGGATTTCCGCCAATGTCTTGCGCATATCGCCCCGCGCCACCACGCGGTCAACCATGCCTTTGGCCTCAAGATATTCCGCGCGTTGAAACCCTTCGGGGAGCTTCTCGCGTATGGTGTCTTCGATCACGCGCGGGCCCGCGAAACAAATCAGGGCGCCGGGTTCGGCGAGGTGGATATCGCCGAGCATAGCGTAACTTGCGGTCACGCCGCCTGTTGTGGGATCGCAGAGGACAACAATATAGGGCAGGCCCGCTTCGCGCAGCTCCTGTACGGCAATCGTCGTGCGCGGCATTTGCATTAGGGACAGCGCCCCTTCTTGCATACGCGCGCCACCTGCGGCCGTGAAAGCGATCAACGGCATTTTATGGGCGACGGCATATTCGGCGGCTTGGATGAAACCTTCGCCCGCCGCCATGCCGAGCGATCCGCCCATAAAGGCAAAGTTCTGCACGAGGGCAACGGCGTCAATGCCGTGTATTTTACCCACGCCGATAGACATGGCATCGCGGTCGCCCGTTTTGGTGCGCGCGGCTTTCAAGCGGTCTGTATATTTTTTGTCGTCTTTAAACTTTAGCGGGTCTTTGGCGACTTCGGGGATGTCGACTTCGCTATATTCGCCATCATCAAATGTGTAGCTTAGGCGCATTTCTGGCCCGATGCGCAAGTGATGGCCTGCGGGCGTAACGTGGAGCAATCCCGGCAGTTCCGCCGAGAATACCATTTCCGCCGATTTTGGACATTTTATCCAGAGATTATCCGGACTGTCCTTTTTGGTGAAAATATTTTTGACGCCGGGCGGCGTGAGCTTTGATAACCAATTCATAACCTCCGTTTCTGCCCGAAATAAGACGGATCGGCAATATAAATATCAGTAAGATTGATCTTGCATGCAGGCTTGCTCCGCATGTGGCAAAGGCGTACACACGCCGCCATGAACGGCATATTATATGTAGCCCTTGGCGGCGCGATCGGCGCTTCGGCCCGGCACCTGTTGTCAGGCGCGGCGTTTCGTATGGCTGGACCGGGGTTTCCTGTGGGAACGTTGGCGGCGAATGTGATCGGCAGTTTCGCTATGGGCGTGCTCGTCGTGTGGCTGACGCTGAAGGTGGATGGCGGCGCGAATTTACGCCTGTTTTTAGGTGTCGGCCTATTGGGCGGATTTACGACATTTAGCGCTTTCTCGCTGGATGCGATGTTGATGTTTGAGAAGAAAGCTTACGGGGTGTTTGCGGCCTATGTGGGCTCGTCTGTTATTTTATCTTTATTGGCGCTGGCGGCAGGATTGCTACTCGCGCGGCGGGTGTTTGCACTATGAGCGGCGTACAAATTTTAGAAGTCCCAGCCACAGATGCTGGGCAGCGATTAGATCGTTGGTTTAAACGCCTCTTTCCGCATATCGCGCATGGCCGCGTCGAGAAACTTTTGCGCACGGGGCAGCTCCGGATTGACGGGAAACGTGCTAAGGGGAACGCCCGTATCGAAGCGGGCCAGATGATCCGTATTCCGCCGCTCCCTGAACCGAGCGAGGTCAAAGAACATGCGCCCGTCAATGATGATGATATGAAATTCATGCGCTCACTCGTGATCTATGAAGATGACGATCTAATCGGCTTGAACAAGCCTTGTGGCCTCGCTGTACAGGGCGGGTCGAAAACGACGCGTCATATTGACGGCTTGCTGCCTGCGCTGGGAGAAGGCTGTAGATTGGTGCACCGTCTTGATCGCGATACGTCAGGTGTGTTGTTGGTCGCGAAATCGGCGAGAGCTGCCGCTTGGGCGGGGCGCGCTTTCCAAAGCCGTAAGGCTGAGAAGATTTATTGGGGCGTGACGAACGGCGTGCCAAAACCGCCTGAGGGCGAGATTAAAGGCTATATCGCCAAAGGCAAAAGCGACATCAGTTTCGGCCGCGTCAATGAAGGCCGCGAAATTATGATGGCTGTACGCCACGGCGCGGAAGGGGCGAAACACGCCCGTACGCTTTATAAAACAGTGGCGCAGGCGGGTCAGAAAGCGGCGTGGATTATCATGCAACCACTCACAGGCCGTACGCATCAACTACGTCTGCATATGCAGCTCTTGGGCGCGCCGATGGTTGGGGATACGAAATATCTTACAGACCGCCCCAAACCTGGCGGGCTGGAGAATAAACTTCATCTTCATGCCTATAGTTTGCGCTTGAACCGCCCAGATGGCGGCGCGAAAGGCGGTCAAGAAATTTACATCACCGCGCCTCTGGCAAAGCATATGACTGAGAGCTTTAAGGCGCTTGGGTTTGATCCCGCGCAGCCTACACCTGATATGGATGATTTGCTGTGACAACACTCCAGACGTTACAACGTGCACATGCCGCTTTTGAAGAAAAAAAATATGACGTTGCCGAAACGCTTACTCTTGAAGTGCTGGACGCTGACCCAAAGGCGCATAAGGCTCATCAACTTTTATCCTTTATTGCCCGTGAAAGAGGCGACTGGGGTAAGGCTGAGGCTGAGTTGGTTAAAGCGTTGGAGATTGACCC
>JBMYWT010000120.1:0-4191 GCA_049607665.1 Maricaulaceae bacterium | reverse complement strand
ATTAATTTCACTTTCAAAAGTCGCATCTTCTGATGCGAGGTGTAAATTTTTTATTCGTAGGATTAAAATTTCGTTTTTTCCAACCTCGCTTGCGTTTAGGGCCAAAACATTCGTACCATTAGCGCGACTCCAGCTATGTAATGGAATTTTTGAACTCAAAAGAACGTCTTTACCCTCATTCAATATTTCTATTTTTGCAGTTAAACTCTTAGGAATACCGCGATCATATGAACCGTCCTCCTTGAGAAAATCACTTGGGTTAAGCGGCCTAAATAAATACCCGACATCATATGGCCCATTGTGCAACAAAATAAACTGTTTTTCATATGTCGTGGGCGTTACGCTTAAAGGTAAAGTAAATTCTATATCGCGCATGTAATGCTTACGTGTGCCTTCAACTTCGGCGATACAACTTGTTTGAAATAACGCGAGAAACAGCAATAAAATTACTGTAAGGCATTCAAAGGAACTACGCTTTTCATTAAATTTTGCATCTGGGATCATTTAAATACATTATTTCATCGAAATTAATTTTTGATCTTAACAAGAGATACTGGAACAAACAAATGGCTTTATAGATAAAAATTTAAAACGTGCTGTAACAAGTTAAAGGCTCAGTATCTGACTTTATTCCATTATTACGTGGAGAAATCCTTACACCCACATATTTTTTAGTCGGGGATTGAATAACAACTCCGCTGTTTGAAATAGCAATTACAGATGAAACCAATGACAACCCTGAACCCAATCCAGCGCTTGTTGGCATTCCTCCGACGGAAAATGCTCCTGATGCGGTAGGAATTGACCTGAAGTATCCATTATTTCCTAAAAATCCTCCATTACCTCTAAATATCGTTACGCCCTCACTTACAGTTCCTGTACCACTCAGACCGCCGGTGAGTTTATCTATGCCATCAGCAACTACTGCCGCATGAGTGCTAAATGGGCCTACCAATCTCGGGCCAAGTCTAGCCAACCCACGCCGATCATCTGAATAACCTTGTCCGGATATGTCAATAACGTCAGTAGGAAAGTCGTCTACACTGTAAGGTGAGCACCGTTTGCGTATTTTAAGCGGTTTTCTTTCTAAAGTAGAATCTCCAATTTCATCATTCAAAGTACAACGTAGTCCGGTTGCCTTAAGGAACTCCCGCGCTGCTTCAGAAATTATGATATGAAGTTGATCTTCGGTATATTTTGAGTCCGGTGTACCCAGCATTTTCCATTCTTTTGCATAAATGAAATGTGCGACTTCATGAGCCAGTATCCCATAAATTGTGGTATTACCCCATTCAGAAATTATAGGGGCATCAAAGGATTTATCGTAAAAATAAATTTCTTTTTTATCAAGCTCGGCAAACGCATTATATCTTGTTTCTCGTTCACGAAGATCACAGATGTGCTCTTCATTTGCTCTCACACTAAGCCTTTCCACATCACCCCACGCTTGCTTCCACCTCGAATCAGAAAAACTAACAACCGCGTGGTTGAATATTTGCATAGCAACTTCAAGCAGGTTTCTCTTAAATGTATCTGCCGCGCTTAGCCCACATGTTGATACATATTTATGAAACCCGGAAATATTGTCACCAGAATAAAGCCGAAAATATTTATCAGATATCCCGTCAAATAATCTCTTCAACTCATCAACGGTTAATTCTCTGGGATCAAAAAATATATTAGCGAATTTATCTTCGCGAACATACCCATTCAAAACTGAGTACTTTCTCGCAGCGAAGGATCTGCCAGAATATGCTGGACTGTTTAATTTAACAGTCGTTCTCGTAATCGTGTCATTACATTCAGAGAACCTTGAAACTCCACGCGTATCAGCAGCAACCGCATGGCCCTTATGATCGGGCCTCACGACCTCCCCGTCTTTCACCGCCTGACAATCCGCTGTGACGTAGTAGTCATTGCCGAAGTTGCTGCCTTGGTAGCGGGCGGCGTTTACGCGGTAGCGGCCTGCGCCAGCTTCGGTTTCCGTCAGCAGGGCTTTCTCGTCTGTGGCGTCCCGCGTTAGGCTTTCGACCTGTATGATCGCATTGGGGCGAATGGCGGGGAGCATGAGCGATTTCACCGTGATGCCATATTCGGTCACCACGGGAATACCGACCATGCCCGACCCGCCGACTAGCTCGCACGCTTCGTTATATTGCGCGGGGCGAAGGCGCTGTATGGTCACCGTATCGCTCACCTTGGAGTTCGAGACGATCTCCATTTTACCGTCTTGTATCGACCAGCGTAGATCATGCTTGCGCGCGATTTCATCGAGGAACCTTTTGCCCCATCCCGCCAGCGTATAGCCCGTATCGGTCACGCCCATCTCACTCAGACCAGACAGGTCCCCCGCCCCCACATCGGGCATACGCGAGAGGATATAGCGCACGATATCGGAATAGGGCGTGCCCTTCCCAAAGCTTCGGTTCACCGTCACATTACGGTAGTCCAAATCGCCGTCGCCCGCCGTGATATAGGTGACCCAATCCGTGTCTTCTTTGGCGTGCCAGAAGCGGCGGATATAACCCTCAAAAATGACTTCGCTATTGTCTTTGCCATTGGGCGCATAGCCCGCCGCGAGGCGGATTTTCGTGAACTCGCCCTTGGCCGTACCGCCGCTAAAGCCCGCGATTTGATTGCGCGTAGCGGGCGAGAGGTTGAACAATTTGATGTCGGCTTTGTTGGGTTCGGCAGAGCGTGTTTTCTGGACGTCAAATTCGACCGATAAGTCACTGCCCAGCTCGCGCGCGATCTCATCTTCTCCTTCGCGCCCCAGCAGTGAAAATGTGATTTTGCGGCTCCAGAAAGCCTGATCGCTAATAGCCATTATAACCTAAAAGAAATGTGTCTTGGGGGTCGGCGTGATAGAGCTTAAGATAGCCGCCTGTGAACGCATTGCGCCCTAAGATCGGGCCCTGCGTAGAGCTTGGCGTGAACGTAGAAAACGCGACAATGTCACCAAAGCTGTCGGGCGCGCATTCACGCATCAGGCGGCTATCATTAATAACTTTAAATACGCCGATGCAATTATCATTAAGCGAGACTTGTAAATACCATCGATCGCAAAGTTGATTATAATGCAGGTCAAATTCCGCACGCAGCCCCGCGAGCCGCGCCGAGAAGGACTGGTGCGGAAAATCCAAAATCGTGAGTTCTTGCATGGGGCTAGCCTGTTGTACCTGGGCCGTAAGATATTTTGCGTCGGCATTCATCGCGTTCGCCATCAGGTAATTCGAGACAGCCACAATAGGCAAAATCTGATTTCACCGAGCAAATCTTTTGATGCGTAATATCGATAATACCGCGTGTAATTTTAACGTTTTTGTTCTTATTCTTAAACCGCTTATAGCGCGTCGTCTCCGCGCCGACGATATTCACTTCCACGAGATTCGCCGTGAAGCGCATGACATTATTCGTATCCGCGTCTTGGCTAACATCGAGGCTCTCGATCACCATATTTTTATACAAATGCAATTTCGTCTGCACATCAAACACGCGCCGCTCACAGCGTATGGTGCGCAAGGCCTGATAGGCGGATTCAATGCGGTTATTGGTTTCAGGAAAGCCCTGATCGCGAAAACTATCAGGCCGATTACCTGTGCTCACCACAGGGCGGCGGCGGGTCGAATCGCGATTGCAAAATTGCGGCGTGTTGGAGACTTCCATCTCCAGCGTTAATTTCGCCGCCTCACAAATCACATGATCGGCAATATCGACGCCGCGTTCCACCGAATGCGTCGTCACAGAGCCGCCAAGGCTATGCGACTGACTCACCGCGATATCAGCAATAAATAAATCTCGCTCTGTGGGCGTCTGCTGCCCTGTATTGCGGTCTGTGGTATTTTCCGTAATCGTGAACCGACGTCCAAGGAGTGCAACTGACATTATGCCTCTACCCCAATATGATCAGCCGCATCAATCACCTTATTCTCAATCACATTTAGGTTTCTTTTACTCACAGGATCACCGCTCATATTAAAAGTCGTATAGACATTTTTTATGACGTTTTTTTCACTGTTATCATTCGAAATAGGCTGTAAAAATCGTCTCAAAGACTCCGCAGGTACATCTAATTCAGGTTGAGGTTTTGATGTTCTTTCTAGAAGCATTTCAAATTTATTTTTTTCTTTCCTTGGTTGCTTTTTATAATGATCAGCATTTCGGTAATTACCTAAACCCACGGGTGACACA
>JBMYWT010000119.1:254-4283 GCA_049607665.1 Maricaulaceae bacterium | reverse complement strand
CAAACCAAGTTTGCGATACGCGCGCCGCAATCGCGAGGCGAACGCCTGCATAATCAGCTTCTGACGCCGCAACCTCTAAGGTGCTTGCATCTACGCCGTCGCGAATACGGCCCCAGAGATCAAATTCCCAACTAGCATTCACACCTGCGCTTAGGCCCGTACGGCCCGAAATATTATCATTGCCATATTCGGAACGCGACACGCCCGTAGATCCTGAAACGCTCGGCAGTAAATCTGATTTGGAGATATCAACACGCGCCAGCGCCGCGCGGTAACGGCTTTCCGCCACGCGGATATCTGTATTCGCCGCAAGGGCTTTGGCAACAAGGCCTGATAGTTTTTCATCTGAAAACTCAGCAACCCAATCTGTTTTGGGCAAATCAGACGCGCTCACGCCGCTCCAGCTTGATGTGGGGACACCATTTTGGTCTTGTGTTGGGGATACAGGCACATTGGGGCTGACATCGGTCTTTTCAGGCCGAATATCCATGCTCGCGCACGCACTTAGTAATGAAACACAAAGAATTTGGGGTAATAGTCTATGCATAACGTCTCCTTAGCTTCTATTTGATTGAAACATTAGTGAAAGTCAATCAATTCTTATTGAAAAACAATAAGAAAAATCTACTGCGTCGGAAAATCAATAAAACCGGCAGACTTTGGGCCTATATCGGCGCCATAGATTTAGTAATTCTAAATTTAGGCTATATTCTTAACCGAATTATATGTAAGCGCCCCATGTGACCCAGACGATTGACACATCCCCGTTACAGCCGCGTATTCGGCCCCAAGATCGTGTTCTTATTAGCCTTGGCATTACCATTCTGTTTCTATGTTTTGCGGCCCTAAGCCGCGCGCCTCTGCATTATACGCTCGGCGCGATTATAGCTATTTGCGCGCTTATCCATTTTTACGGAAAAAAATTGATCGCGCCGCCAGACGTCTATGTTCGCAAATCAAAAGACGCTCAGAAAGGCGCCTTGCTGCGCGCCCAAGCCGTTCTGGATGATTTCCCAGAAGCCGTATGGGTCTTAGGCGAACAAAACGCCCTCTTGTACGCCAGCCCCCAAGCCGCCCATCTTTTTCCCAATGTCAAAATCGGGTCACGCGTGAACACATTAGTTCGCGATCCTCAATTTAATGACTTCATCAAAGATGTGTTTGCCGAAATACCTCGCGCCCCGCTTATTTATCACGCTGACCTGCCGGTTGAGAGATATCTACGCCTATCCGGCACGCGCATTGCGCCAAGTGATGGCAATGGTTTTGAACGCCCCCATGCCGTGGTCGCCTTTCATGACGTCACAGATATTTTAAAGTCCTCGTCTATGCGTAGCGATTTTCTCGCCAATGCTTCGCACGAACTTAAAACGCCCATCGCCTCTTTGCTTGGGTATATTGAAACCTTGCAAGGTCACGCCAAAAATGACGCAGAGGCCCGCGAAAAATTCCTTGTTATCATGCAAAGTCAAGCTGAGCGCATGCAGCGTCTGATCAATGATTTACTTTCCCTTCGGCAGATTGAGCAAACCCAGCACCTTGCCCCCGACGAAACTGTCTCGCTTCAAGCCGTTATCAATGCCGCCATTGACGTCGTTTCCCCGCTTGCGACAACACGCGGCGTGAAAATTGATTTTCAGCCGCAAACCAATGCGCGCGATGACATTCACGTCAGCGGGAAAAATGACGAATTGATACAGCTTTGCCTGAACTTATTGGATAATGCCGTAAAAATTTCACCTGAAAAAAGCCGCATCACGCTAACTATTGGAACAACAAAAAGCGCCCATGCCTATGATGTCCCAGAAGCCTTAATCCAAGACATCGCGCCGACAGATGATTGGCAAATCCTGCCGCCGCCCAATCACGACATTCCCTATGGTTATATCCGCATTACAGATAGCGGCCCTGGCTTCCCGCCTGAACATCTGCCGCGCCTAGGCGAAAGATTTTATAGAATAGCAAGCCACGTGCATAAGGGCACGGGGCTTGGCCTTGCCATTGTAAAGCACATTATCATGTCGCATCGCGGCGGACTTCATGTCGGCACAACGCCGCAAGCACAAGATAGCCAAGCCCAAAGCGGCACCTGTTTTACCGCGCTCATTCCGCTGAGCCGGGGCGCGGAGCCGGAAAACACACAAAGCGCTTGAGTTTGAATACTGAATGGCTTTACCTTTCGTACAAGCTTCATGAAACTGTCAAAAACATGTCACATAGTTCCTTCATGTCAGGCTAAAGAGGTTTTATATGTCACTCGCATCTGATCACATCGTCCAAGCCTATGATGAAGAGTTAAATGCGCTCGCAGCGCAGCTCTCTGAAATGGGCGGCCTTGTTGAGAGCATGATCAAAGACTCCATGAAAGCCGTCCGCAAAGGCGACATAGCCCTCGCCAAAGATGTGATTGCGCGTGATCATGCCGTCAATAAAATGCAAGACGAAATTGACGCCAATGCGCTTCGCCTTTTGGCCTTGCGTCATCCTATGGCCACAGATTTACGCCGCGTGATTGGCGCCATACGCGCGGCCAATGATATTGAACGTATTGGCGATCTTGCCGAAGGCATTGCCAAGCGCGCCCTAACCATCACAATTTCCGAAGCCTCGGATCAAGCCAGCAGTATTCGCCGCATGGGAAAACTCGTGAAAACGCAGGTTAAAAACGCGCTTGATGCTTTGCTCTCCGAGAACGCAGAGCAGGCCATGCAAGTCTGGCTGGCGGATAAAGATATTGACGATTTATACGCCTCGATTTTTCGCGAGCTTCTTACCTTTATGATGCAAGATCACCGCAATATTCAAACCTGCACAAGCCTATTGTTTGTCGCGAAAAACTTGGAACGCATTGGCGACCAAGCAACGAATATTTCTGAAACGGTTTACTTTTCTGTTCACGGGTCGTCCTTGGCACTTGAAGCCGCTGAGCGCCATGACGATAATGATGATGACGAATGAAACCCTATGTTCTCATAATTGAAGACGAGGACGCACTTGCGACTCTTTTGGAATATAATTTTCAAAAAGAAGGCTTTGAAGTCGCCGTCGCCAATGATGGCGAGGCGGGACTTTTGCTTGTCGATGAAAGAACACCTGATTTGATTGTCACCGATTGGATGATGCCAAATTTATCGGGCGTCGAAGTCTGCCGTCGTTTGCGCCGCCGCCCCGAAACCAAAACCGTGCCTATTATTATGCTAACGGCGCGCGGCGAAGAAACGGATAAAATCACGGGCCTCGATTACGGCGCAGATGATTATATCGTCAAACCCTTCTCTACTCCCGAGCTCCTCGCGCGGGTTCGCGCGCTTTTGCGGCGAAGCTCCCCTAATCTTGCGGCTAACATTATCACCCAAGGCGATTTGGAAATCGATACGCAAGGCTTTCGCGTTCGCAAAGGCGGAAATACCATCCACCTTGGCCCAACAGAATTTCGCCTCTTGGAATATCTTATGCGCCACCCCGGACGTGTGTTTTCGCGCGAACAGCTTTTGGATACGGTCTGGGGCCGTGATATCTACGTCGAAGCCCGCACCGTTGATGTGCATATTGGACGGCTGCGTAAGGCGCTTAAGAAAGCCGGCGGAACAGACCCTATCCGCACCGTACGTTCGGCGGGTTACGCCTTTGAAATCACACCGAGCTAGCGGCGCGCAGGTTTGCGGCCAGTAAGTTTAACGCGCGCTAGCTTTAACGTGGGGCGCGCTTGGCCAAGATACGCTGAAGCGTTCTGCGGTGCATATTAAGGCGCCGCGCCGTTTCAGAGACATTCTTCCCGCACAGCTCATAGACGCGCTGAATATGTTCCCAGCGCACACGGTCGGCTGACATGGGATTTTCCGGCGGAGCGGGCGGCTCTTGATCTTTGGCCAACAAAGCTTTGCAAACATCATCCGCATCCGCAGGCTTGGCGAGATAATCCACCGCGCCGCGTTTAATTGCCGACACAGCCGTCGCCAAATTCCCATAGCCCGTAAGTAAGACCATACGGCAATCCGCGCGCTTTTCATGGATCAAGTCAACAACATC
>JBMYWT010000119.1:0-244 GCA_049607665.1 Maricaulaceae bacterium | reverse complement strand
TCAAGGCCGTTGCCATCCTCTAGGCGCATATCCAATACGGCAAATGCAGGCGGCTGTGAGTTCACAATGGCCTTCGCCTCGGTCACGGTTTCAACGGTTGTCACCGTAAATCCGCGCTGTTCCATTGCGCGCCCAAGACGGTTACGAAACGGCCCATCATCATCTAGGATCATAATCGAAGCATCAGAAGGAAGTGTATATTCTGTTTTCATTTGAGACACCTAAAGCCCATCCACGAACATAA
>JBMYWT010000118.1:0-4382 GCA_049607665.1 Maricaulaceae bacterium | reverse complement strand
CGCCTGAAATTTCCCAGATTATAGAGCTACCCGATTTACGCCCCTTGCCAGAGATAGCGCCGCCCGTGCCGCCGCCCGTCATGGAAGACACCCCAAAGCTCGCACCTAAGCCTGTCCTGACGGTCAATTTAGACGGGCTGAAAACGCTTAAAGGCGTCGTCGCAGCCGCATTATATGATGAGGCAGGGTATAAGGCCAAAGACGCGGATCCGATTGCGGCGCAGAATATCCCAGTCACAAGCATGACTTTATCCTTCACTTTCGATAATATCCCCGCAGGTGATTACGGCCTAAAACTCTATCACGATGTTGATGAAAACGGGGCGCTAAACACCAATGTTTTCGGCATTCCAAGCGAACCTTATGCGTTCTCAAATAGCGCCCTTTGGCCCTTTGGCGAAGCGAAATGGAAAGACGCAAAGTTCACGGTCGGCGAAGATGGAACTACGCAGGACATTCGGTTTAAGTAGTTTCGTCTACCCGTTCTTCGGTTTCAAAACCAACAGGCTCAACAGGCCGAGCGCTGCGGGGAGGGCTTGCACGAATAGGATATGCGGCGCTGCCGTGGCCGCCCCGTAAACACCCGCCACAAGGACACATCCCAAGAAAAACATAGCGACATTGCGTTTCCACTCGACCGTTTTGATAAACACGAGCGCCCAGATTAGGCCCGCCGCGAGGAAGCCATTATAGAGGCCTTGATTGGCCGCCAAAACTTTGGACGGCGCGAAGAGCTCTTTGGGGAAGGCGGTAAACACATTCGGCCCTCGGCTCTCCCAGAGGAACATTTCAAACACCAGAATATAGCTATGGATGAGCGCGACAAGACCGATAAGAATTTTACTAATAATATGCATAGCGTTGGCTAACACGCGGGCGGACGCTTTGGCAAGCTAGTGCGGGCTAACCCTCACGGGGGCCATGCACGGCGTCCCATTCCGCCCGCGTGATTTCCCACACGAGAGAGCCGCGTTCTGTGCCGTCTTCTCTGCGGCTGGTGGTTTGGCCAACGCGGTGAAAACCAAGCGTACCGAGCAGCCGCCCTGTGCGGATATTATCAAGCGCGGCCGTCTCGCAAATCACCTCTAAGCCCAAAGCCTCGAACATCCAGTCAAACCCCAGACGCGCGCCTTCGACGCCATTGCGCTGTCCTTGGCGGCGCGGATGCACGGCCCCGCCAAGCTCCCCCGCCGACCACTGCGGCCAGAGACATAGATCCGTATAGCCGCCGAAATTCCCCTCCGTATCAAAGTTGAAAAACAACAGCCCGTCTCCGCGCGCTTGCTCGGCGATGTGGTCTTCGATAAAGGCGCGCACGGTTTGGATGTTCAGCGTTGTCGGCAAAGTGTAAATCGGGGCCGAGACAGACGGATCAAGCAGGAACTCCAAAAACACTTCCGCATCCTCCACCGTGGCAAGGCGCGAGACAGCGTTCTCTGTGCCCATAGAAACGGCCCCGCGTACGGCGGCGCGTATCGCGTTCTCTGCGTCAGGATGCGCAGGTGTGCGGGTCAAGGGCAGGGATGTGATCTGCGTGTTTGTGGGCATATTATCGGGCATGGCACGACTCTGTAGGAAAACCCAGCGCATGGGAAGCGAAATATCAGTGATAGCCTTGGCAATTATTTGGCCCTATGAGCGTCCGTCAAAGGAGCCAGTGATGGAAGATTATTCGTGGTGCGAGCGCGCCGTTTTTGCAGGCGAAGCAGAGCTGCAATCCTATTTCAGCACGGATCCGCAATATTATTTTGGCGATCCGAATGCCATGCGGCTTTCGGATTTTGATGATCCGAAGCTGCATCTGGCGCTGCCCGTTTTGTCCTTTAATCCAGACGGAAATAGCTTCACGCGCGCAGAAGATATTTTGGGCCACGAAACCGAACTGGGGGCCTATTACAGGGCCTTGGTCGAGCGCGCCTATCACTATGGCCACGACTTTAATTCGATCCGCCAGTATTTTTGGATGCGCAGCTCCATCGTGTCCAAAACAGGCGACTTTGGCATTGGTTTCCCGTGGTATGACAACAGCGCCGAGTTCTCGCCCATGTTTAAATGGATCACAGAGGGCGGCGAGGGCGAGACCTTTTTCGATGTCGATCAAGGCTGGCAATTAAACGGTATTATCAAAGGCGAAAGCGTTTACTTTCTCGAATCCGAAGACGACTTCCCGATCAATTGGGAAACAACGGATATTTACAATAATGTGGCGCTGGATTTAGCGTCTCTGCGCGCGCAAGTGCAGGCCAATGCGGCCATCGTAAAGGGCATAATCGAGGCCCTAACGGCGGAAGTTGGCGTCGATGTTTGGACGAAATATCATTATGATGATGTCACCTTCGGCACCGAAATTTGGCACCCCGTTAAACCGAAAAAGGCTGGCTTTTTAGGGCGGCTATTTGGGCGGAAATAGACGCCTCTAAACCGTGAAAGCCGATCCATCTAAGTGCAGCATATAATGCCCGTCTAGCGCCGCTTTGCGGTGGCGGCTGGCGTGTTGAAACGCCGGATCGTTGAGCATCTTCACAAAGGCCGCGCGCGTGGGGAAATACATGATGGCCGTAACGTGCCATGTCGGGGCTTCGGGGCCGATCATGATTTGATCGACAGGGGCATTAAACTCGACGTGACCGCCTAAACCTGTCAGAAACGCCCCTGCCGCTTCGGAATAGCGCGCCATCGCTTCTTGGCCTGATATGTTGGCGGCTTCGCTGCCGTATTCAGGATCGCCTTCGTTATATTTTGCGCGCTCCCGAAATCGAAACATGTTAAGCACAGCCACAGGCGCATCCAGCGGGAGGGCCATAAGGGCGACGATTTGTGTTTCTGTTGGCATATTGTCGGGCAGCATGTTCTCAGGCATGGCGCGGTCTCCTTAACGGTGATGATTTAAAAATATAGCCGTTTGAACATTGTGTCTACAGGCTTGGATTATATCGTGATAAGATGCGCCCATGCCGCGCCGTATTCTTATCACCGCTCATTATCAAGCCGATGCCCAGCAGACGTTTTTGGCCGCGCTTAATCCGCTGGAAATGGCCGAGGCGATGACCGGGCTTGCGCGCTATGACGGCCTGCCGGATCACCTTGCAAAGACGGGTGAAACATGGCGCGTTGATGTGACGATGTTTGGATTTTTCAAAACCAAGGGCTATGCGATGTTCATCGAATCCGTGGACCGTGACGCCTGTGTTATGCAGAGCCGCGAGCACGGCGGGGCGATCAAATTATGGGACCACCGCCTCTCTGTGCGTCAAGAGGGCGAGCGCGCGATTTGGACGGATGATGTGACGCTGGATGCGGGACTTATGACGCCGTTCATGGCGCGTTTCGGGGCCTATATGTACCGCCGCCGTCACCGCTATCGGCGAGCGCTGAGTATTACGGCGCAGATTGAAAAAGTTCTGACTTAAACGAAAGTGTCTTCGTGAGATTTGCCATAGCTTGATGACCAAGCAGGATAGCCAAAATTGCATGTGAAGCCCGTTTTTGCTAAACTACATCTGCCTTTAAATACATGACCTTTAAACTGCACGGAGATTAACATGGCCACATCCCCCGAAGATCAGCTTGCGACAATGCTTGCCAACATCCCTGAAAAAACAGGAAAGACTTTGGCCGAGTGGAAGGCGCTCATCGCGAAAACCGAGTTTGAGAAACACGGAGAGATCGTTAAATTCCTCAAAAACGAACATGGCGTCACCCACGGTTTTGCGAATTTGATTTCCACAAAAACCCGAGAGACGGGTGAGGTCGTTGATTTAATTACGGCGCAATATTCGGGCGCGAAGGCCGCATTGAAACCACTCCACGATGCTATTGTGGAATATGCCCAAACTCTGGGCGCGGATGTTGAACTTGCCCCCAAAAAAGCCTCTCATAGCCTTCGCCGTAAAAAACAGTTCGCTCTTATCTTGCCAGCCACGAAAACACGCATCGACCTTGGCTTGGCGTTAAAAGGGGAAGAGGCGGCAGGGCGCCTTGAGAGCTATAATGCCATGTGTTCTCATCGCGTGCGTTTGGAAACTCAGGCGGATTTTGACGCAGAAGTCAAAGGCTGGATGAAAGAGGCTTATTCACGCTCGGGATAAGTTGACGGCTATCCCTCAAACGCTGCGCGCAGCTCTTCGTCATAACGCAGCGCCTCTAGGAGCACATGCAGGGCCGCCGTTACGAGGGCGTCTTCGCGGGTTTTATCATCACTTTCGTGGAACAGATTATGGCGCACGCGGCCGACGGCGTAGAATAATTGCTGCACGTTGAAGAGAAACATTTGCTACGTAAATTGTTCAACTGAAAACCACCCATTGGTTAAGACACTTGGAGATTGAATAAATTTATATAATTATATGAACACAAGATGAACGAACTAAAAGCCGTTTTAG
>JBMYWT010000117.1:0-4429 GCA_049607665.1 Maricaulaceae bacterium | reverse complement strand
GATGATCATCATAAATATAGACGCAAGGCCCATGCCAATGACCACGCTGCCAAGACTTAGCCAAAGGGCGCGTTTTAAATAAATTTTTGTGATGAAATTATCTGATGCCCCGACTTGTAAAAACACGGAGAGTGTCTGCGTTTGTGCCGTCATGGCGCTTTGTGTCGCGAAACTTAATATAAGCGCGCTTGCGGCCAAAATAATGAGTAAAACTGCACTGCCGGTTAGATGTGCCACGCGCTTAGCGCGCCGGACATCTTTGTCCCACATATTATGTGTGTCTATTTGATGCGTTAACCCGGCCGCATTCAGCCGCTCTGATAAAACGTCTGCATTGAAGCCGGGACTGGCTTTTAAGCTAATGATAGCCGGTAAAGATACACCCTCTGGTAACTCTACGCCGCCTAGCCAAGGCTGTATTAAGGCGCGCTCTTTTTTGCGGCCAATGGCTTTGGGTGATAAGTCGGGAGCGACGTCTTTTATGATTGATATAGCTGTTTTGATTTGTTCCTTGCGGGTGTCGTCTTGCAGGCCTGTGAGCTGTAGCGTAGCAGCGTTTTTAAGGTCAGATTGCCAGGCATTATAGCTCCGCGCGCTCATACGGGAGCCAAGGAGTGTCAACGCAGCGAGAAACGCCATGGCGATCATAACAAATGCCAAGGGGCGCTCTGCCCGCTTATCGACAGGGAGCAAAGATTGTGACCCGCCCCGGTTCATGACAGGCCTTCTTCATGTAAGTGGGCCTCACGTAAACTTAATACCCGAGCAGGAATTTCGTTTATAAGATCACGGTCATGTGTTGCGATTAAAACGGTTGTGCCTGTTCTATTCATTTCTGCAAACAAGCGAAGAAGGCGGCGACCCATTTTAGGGTCGACATTTCCCGTGGGCTCATCGGCTATCAACAAAGCAGGTTTCGTAATGACGGCGCGTGCAATAGCGACGCGCTGTTTTTCGCCGCCCGATAATGTGGGAGGATAAGCGTCTAAATTATCACCGAGGCCTACCCAGTTTAAAAGTTCTATGACATCAGCCTTATAATCTGCGCGCGTCTGCCCCTGTACTCGTAAGGGAAGGGCCGTGTTTTCAAAAATATTTAAATGATCTATCAGCCCGAAGTTTTGCCAAACAACGCCAATTTTTTGGCGCATAAGCTGAAGTTCTTGTGAGCTTAAGAGAGAAATGTCCTGGCCAAATAAATGAATGTTCCCGCGCGATGGTTTTAACGCTAGATAAGTGAGCTTTAAAAGGCTGGATTTCCCCGCGCCAGATGGGCCAGTCAGGAAATTAAAGGACCCTTTTGCCAATGAAAGCGTAATGTCAGATAGCGTTTCAGCGGAATGATCATAGCTTAAGCCGACATTCGAAAAACGTACAATATCTGTTTGGCGGCTTGCGCTCATAATTGGGAGGGCTCTGTGTTTGTCCTAAATTGTATATTCTATTTAGGGTATAAATAGCCTCCGAGACCAGAGGTTTATTGATCTTTTATGCTGCGCTGTAAACGAATGATATCTGGACAGTGTGTATCAATCTTGAGAGATTACCTTAGAATAGAATCACAGGTTTATAATGATTATCATCTGCCCAGAATGTGCCACGCGGTATAATACTACGGCTCATGCAATTGGGCCAAATGGACGAACTGTACGTTGCGCAAATTGTGAAGCCACATGGTATGTTGGTGCTGGGGATTATACATTAGAGCTAGATAATCTTTCGCTTGCTGATAATGAAAAAGCTGAAACTGGACCAATGTCAGGTATAGCTTCAGTGACATCCCAAAAGTTAAGTGGTGTTGACGCTGTAAATTTGGATGTTGAGACGAATGGGCTGGATAAGGCTATGCGTATTGATGTTCCTGGTGCACATGTTGATATTCGTGATCGAGCAGATCGCCGTCGCCGTCAATCATATATGCGAGGAGTTACATTGATTTGGCTCGTGCCAACTATGCTCATTGGTTTTGCAGTGTTGACAAGCTATAAAAAACGTCATGATATAGTGGCTACGTTTCCAAAGTCTGCGACAATTTTTAAATCTCTTGGTGTTGAAGTTAGTCAGATTGGATTAACTTTATCCCCACCGGAAACGCGTTATGCTGAACTTGATGGGCAACCTGTTTTAATTGTTGTGGGTAGTGTCAAAAATATATCAAAAAACATGCAATTTGTTCCGTTGATTTCTTTAACTTTGCATAATAGTGGGGGTGAAATTATTTCTTCGTGGTTAGTTGAACTCGAAAACCCTCGCTTGGCACCGAAATCCCGTGTTGAGTTTTTATCGCAATTTCCTAATCCGCCACTAGATGCGGTAGAGTTAAAAACACGTTTTCTTTTACCCCCAGATACGGAAATTAACGAAACAACTGTGCTCGAAACACCATTGAAAATAACTTCAGATGAACCACTTTAAAACCGTTTTAGAAGGCGTTCTATATACTCGCGCTCTTTTGCGTCGCGTTCTTGTTCTGCGGCACGGCTACGAAGTTCATCAATAAGGTCACGTAGACGCGTTGCATTATCGCGCTGATCTATATCAGCTTGCGAATCGCCATTGTTCATAGCGCCATTATTTTCGCCCAGAGGATTAGCATTCTCGCCTTCACCGTTTTCTGCGCCTTTAAGGTTTTCGCCAGCTTGTTCGGCTAAGGCCTGTGCTGCTTCGCGTAGGGCTTTGATCGCATCCGCCTGCGCTTGTGCCGCATCATCAAGCTCTCCAGCGCGAAGTGCCGCTTCGGCATCTGCCATGGCGCGTTCAGCGTTTTCAAGCGCGTCGCCGGGGGCTATGCCGTCCTCGCCGTCTTCGGTACCAGATCCTTGCCCGGTTTGATTTTCTGTGCCCTCTTCGCCGCCTTGAGCTTCTCCCGATTGTTCTGAACCTGGGCGCGGCGTGTCTCCGCTGCCGCCTTCATTTTGAGGTAAGCCTTCTTTCGCTTGTTCTAGGAGTTCCGCAAGTTTTTGCTGGGCGGCAGCGAGCTCTTCCGCTGTAAGACCTTCGGCTTCTTCGCTATCGGAAGGGTCTTCACTGGATGATCCTGACCCTTGGCCCGATTGAGAACCTTGCTGACTTTCTTGTTCTTGCCGCTCGGTTTGTTGTGTTTCATCCTGTAGTTCACGTTGTTTCCCCAAAAGATCAGCTAGCTCTTCTAAACTTTCTTCCATCTCTTCGGTCATTTCGCTGCCTTGCGAGCCTTCGCCGCCAGAGCCGCCTTGCGCGAGTTGCATTTTCATATTCTCAAGGAGCTGCGCGAGTTTTTGCAGGGCTTTCCGCGCGCCTTCTGTGTCGCCGATACGGTTGGCTTCTTCAATGGCTTCTAGAAGCTCTTGGATCTCATCAACATTACGGCCACTCCCTTCGCCGCCGCCTTCGGCATCCACTTGTTCAGCATTGTCCCGTAGGTACTCAAGATAGTTATCTACGGCGGTGTCATAGCGGTCGAATAATGTGTCCATTTCGCGCTGTTCAGCGCGGCGGGCCATCCCTTCATTCAGAGAGGCTTCGGCTTCGCGCATTTCTTCTAGGGCTGTGCCAAGAACGCCAAATTCAGCGCGAATCGCCAATTCCCATAAATATTCCGGCAAACCCTCTAATTCGCTTTGCGCGCGCGCTTGGCGTAATCGGCCTGAAACATACCGAAGACCCATATAAAGGGCTGGGTCTTCAAACAAGCCTTCTGGGACATCCGTTAGGGCGTCAATCAAAGTGGCTGTGCGCTGTATGTTTTCGGGCGCGCGGCCCATGCGATCTTCCGTTTGCCAATTATCGTGGATTGGCATGTTCATCCAATCGCGGCGTGTGCGGCGGGGTTGCGGGGCGTAATCACTTTGCCCGGCCAACAATAGATTGCGATGTTCAATTATAGCTTTTGCCATGGGTTCGACAAAAATTTTATCGGGCACTGTGAAGAACATTTCTTCTGAAATAGCACTTTGTCCAAGGCCGTCCGTCGCAATCAAGCGGCCCGCGACTTTGCGGCCCGTCCAAATATGTTTTGTCATATCAAGGGCGCTATCGCGTTTATTGGCTTTGCGCACTGACCCTGCAGGAAGAGGGATTTCGACATTGTTTTTATCAGCGCTTGGCGTTTCCAAAAGACGCATGGACAATGTGAGGGATTCAACGCCGTAGTCATCGTCAAAACTATATGTCATCGCAAGGCGATCGCGTTTATCCGCTTCGGCGGGCTTATCGATACTTAGCGTTGGCGGCATATCCGTGAGCACATTAATGTCCCAGCTTTGCACGCGTTGTCCCGCGCGCCATTGTGCTTTTGCATTATGATCTAATGTGCTTCGGACTTCAAAACTATCCGGCCCTAAGCGTTTCAGCGGTAAATATTTCGACCGTCCGTTGGATATAATTTTAAGGCGCGGCGCGCTTTTTGATCCTGAAATGCGGGCCACAAGCTCTGACCCAGCTGGGATAT
>JBMYWT010000116.1:0-4577 GCA_049607665.1 Maricaulaceae bacterium | reverse complement strand
GTGACATAGGCTTGAATATATTGCCCCTCAGTTAAGTGCGGAGCATTGGAAGCATTTGAAAACTTTAAAAAACCCGGTTTCCCAAAACCCAAATCCACAAATGCGGCATCTAGGCTTTTTTCAATCGAAGTAATCCGTCCGCAAAAAATGTCACCTGCCCGCGGCTTGGTACGTTCTGACCAGCGGCGCACATAAAGTTCAATGAGTTGTTTGCCTTCAAACACGGCCGCGCGGCTTTCACCAACGGCGTTTTCTACAATGATGCGCTGTTTCATATGTTTTCATATCCTGACGCGAGCAAGAGCTGCCGTGTTTCATAAACTGGCAAGCCAACAACACCCGTATAGCTACCTGACAGCGCGTGTATAAAGGCCCCTGCTCGGCCTTGAATGCCGTAGCCGCCAGCTTTGCCCTTCCATTCGCCGCATTCGATATAGGCTTCGATTTCAGCAGGGCTTAGGCGTTTCATTTTCAATCGTGTCTCAGACACCCGAGTTCTGGCCGTTCCATCGGCGCTGATAACACAGACACCCGTAAACACCCGATGAGCCCGACCTGACATAAGGTTTAGACATTGCCGTGCTTCAGTTTCAATTTCTGTTTTGGGAAGAATACGGCGGCCTACGCCTACAACCGTGTCGGCTGCAATAATAATCGAACCTGCGTGGTCAGCAGATATACGGAGGGCTTTTTCTTGTGCAAGACGAAGAGCATGCGGGCGCGGTAATTCGCCCTCTATCGGATCTTCATTAATATCAGCCGGGCAAATGTCATCCGGCGTAACGCCAATTTGAGACAATAAATCAATACGCCGCGGCGACGCCGATGCTAATATCAGCCGCGATGTCATTAGATTATTTAAAGCGGTAAGTGATACGGCCTTTGCTTAGGTCGTATGGGGTCATTTCGCAGAGGACTTTGTCACCAGCCAATACCCGAATTCTGTTTTTACGCATACGTCCTGCGGTATGGGCGATGATCTCGTGATCATTCGCGAGTTTTACGCGGAATGTTGCATTCGGGAGAAGCTCCATAACTTCACCTTCAAACTCGAGTAATTCTTCTTTGGCCAAACTTAGTCCTCAATATCATATTTATGCGCAGCAATACACGACGCTTGCTGGCCCTATATAGGAGTTCTCTTTTAAAAAACAGCCCTATCTAGCGGTAAGAAAGGTTTTATTTCTTAAATCGTCTCAGAAGACGTGCCTCGATATTGTCTCGAATTGATCTGTAATTATTCATGATGGCCCGAACATCAAGTGATCCCGCTGTCGGGTCTGGAAGTGGCCAAACTTCAATTTGAGTGTCCTGCCCAGCAAAATATGCTTTTGCTGCATCACCAGCCGCTTCAGTGAAGGCAATTGCGACATCAAAAGATGTATCATCCAAATTGGCGAGCGTTCGCGGGTTGTGGGCGCTCATATCCACGCCTTTCTCGCTCATGATGGCAACCATAAGGTCATCAAGCTCTGCGGCAGCCATGCCAGCCGATTGCACATATGTATCTTTGCCGAAATGTTTTTTCATCAAACCTTCAGCAATGGGCGAGCGAATCGAGTTGAGGTAACACACGAAAAGAATCGAAGATGGCGGCGGCGTTGATTTCGCCATGACTATGGCCGCCTGTGAAGAGAGCATAAGAGTGTAAATAGGCGTCGTGAGGTGTTAAATTCAATTTCGGCTTGATTTCGTAGACTATCTGTTAACATGCGCGAACCTTCATTATGGAGGCCACGACGCCCCATATCAATGGCCTCGATCTGTGCCGATGTCGCCGTACGAATAGCATTGTGATAGCTCTCACAGATCATGAAGTAATCTTTTATAATCCGGCGAAAAGGCGTCAGAGACAGCGTGATATCATCCCTGACACTGCCGTTAGAACGTGAAATGGTCAAAACAAGTTTGGAGGTATCACGCAAAGCGATTTTAACGATATAGGGTCCAGCTTGACTATTCATCGGACGGAAATAATTTTCTTCCAAAAGATCAAAAATTGCAACGCGCCGTTCATGCATCATTTCAGGACTTGTCGCAGGTAAACTCTCGTCGTCAATCGTTAGCTCAACGATATAATGGTCTTCGCCCATGTTTTCGTCAGGCTCAGTATTGGGGGCAGTGCCGGATGTATCGTCAGCGCTCATTAATCCGCTAAAGGGTGCAAAGGCGCACTCTGGGTTGCGCGCGACGCTGAGACATCAGCCAATATGGCATCGATACATTCAAGCTCACACACGATCTCGCCGCCGCCTGCAAATATTAAAGAGAGTTGTCCAGCAGGCTGTTCTTCTGCGGGCGTGAAATCAAGAGACAACAGCACGGCCATGGCCTCTTTATCGCTACGGTCAATGCCCCGTGAGGCAACGGACAATACTCCGTCAAAGCGTAGACCCGTAAGTATGCGCTCAGATTTTTTCTTATCTTCATTGGAAAAACGGTAGAGGCGCAGGCTCAGCGCGTGCGCGGTTTTATCGAAACTAATCTCTCCAACACGCAAGATAGCATCCTGTATTAGACTGCTAATAACCGTAAGGTCTTCAGCTGTTTGCGCCTTTAGTTTTAGAGATCTTGTCATAATAAATTCGCTTTTATTCAGATTGGCGGGAGATTTTAGCGCCGCATTGTCCGAGCTTAATTTCTATGTGTTCAAAGCCCCGGTCAAGGTGATAAACCCGCCCAATCGTTGTTGTGCCCTTCCCGGCTAGGCCCGCAGCAATCAGAGAGGCCGAGGCTCGTAAATCCGTCGCCATAACAGGGGCCCCGCGCAAAGATTTAACCCCGCGTACAATTGCTTCACGGCCTGTAACAGTAATATCTGCGCCCATACGCACCAGTTCCGGACAATGCATGAAACGGTTTTCAAAAATATTTTCACGGATAATAGACACGCCATCCGCTAAGCACATAAAGGCCATAAATTGCGCCTGCAAATCGGTTGGAAAGCCCGGGTAAGCTTGCGTATCAATATCGACAGGTTTTATCGGGCCGCCGCTACGTTCAATCAAAACGGTGCTCTCGTCGAGGGACACTTGCGCGCCAGCTTGCGCAATAAGCGGCCAAAGCGAACCAAGATGGTCAGCGCGGATATTCTTAAGCCGTACAGAGCCGCCTGCGGTGGCCGCAGCAAGTGCATAGGTTCCAGCTTCAATACGGTCAGGGACAACAGCATGTGTAACCCCAGAGAGTTTCGATACGCCCGTTATCGTGACCTCAGACCGCCCGGCGCCTTCGATTTTTGCCCCCATAGCATTAAGACATTCTGCTAAGTCAATGATTTCAGGTTCTCTTGCCGCATTGTTCAAAACGGTCGTGCCCTTCGCGAGCACAGCCGCCAACATAGTGTGTTCCGTTGCGCCGACACTAATGAAAGGGAATGTGATCTCCGCGCCAGTCAGCCCGCCTTCGGCAGAGGCAACGACATAGCCTTCGTCCAATACAATTTTCGCGCCGAGAGCCTCTAAGGCTTTTAAATGAAGATCCACAGGGCGCGCGCCAATCGCGCACCCCCCGGGTAGCGAGACTTTGGCATGACCTTCCCGCGCAAGCAGCGGCCCAAGGACGTTAAACGTAGCCCGCATTTGCCGAACGAGGTCATAAGGCGCGGTTGTTGATGATAAACGCGGCGCATGCATTTTAAGAACGCCTGGCTCTTGCTCAATCTCGGCGCCCATATGCGTCAAAAGCTGGCCCATGAAACGCGTATCGCGCAAGAGCGGCATATTCGTAAGTGTCACAGCTTGGTCTGTCAGCAGACAAACCGCCATTAATTTAATGGCGGAATTCTTCGCGCCGCTTATAACGATTTCGCCGTTTAACGGTGTTCCGCCTTCAATAACGATTTTATCCATGATGTGTCCTTACGCTTTTTAGATTCCAAGGAACTCGTAGCGAATCAAAACGGCGATATTGTGATGGCATAGAACACTTTTTAGGCTTATTTAAGTCGCCCTTTGAATAAGCCTATGGTTTTTACGATCATTCTTTTTCTTGCGAGGGTGTTTTGCGCGCGGCTTGTTTGCGGCGGCGCAAATTCATCCGCAAGTTTTCAGCCAGACGTTCTTCGCGAGATAATTTAGGTTTGGATTTTCCAGCAGGTTTTGGCGGTTTAATCGTCACAAGTCTCGTTTCCCAACTTTTTCAACACCTAATGACTTATAGCGCCTAGAAAGGGTTTTCAAGCCGCTAGCCATAGTCTATAGCCAGCCACGGTACGCCGCGGTAGCTCAGTGGTAGAGCGCATCATTGGTAATGATGAGGTCGGGAGTTCAATTCTCCCTCGCGGCACCATTTTCCTTAATATAATCAATAATATGTCATATTTTACGTTCAAGTAGAATGATGTAATTTGCTCCAGCAAGCACATAGTAAACACAGAGTACTCACACAATCCTTTTTAAAGGGGTAATCATTCAATCATCATGTTACTCAATGAAAAATTTGGAACCTACTTTGGCTCGAACTCACTTTTCCCATTATTATCACTTAGGAATTTATCTAACCCTTTAAAGAATTTTTTACGGTTTTCTTCATTTGATAGATAATGGTCCTCATTCTTAAACTCCATGTAAGTCACT
>JBMYWT010000115.1:0-4967 GCA_049607665.1 Maricaulaceae bacterium | reverse complement strand
AATCCACGCTTGAGAGAATGCCAAAGCCCATGGTCATAGCGCCCATGCCGACGCCTGCGATTTCCTGATGATCAATTGTCGCTTGCTGACCATCTTCGCTGATCGAGACAATCACGCCAGTTGTGTGACCTGTGTCGTCTGTCATTTTCGAATGGCCCATGTCAGAATGATCCATTTGGGAGTGGTCCATTTGACCGTGGCTCGAATGGGACTGATCTGGAGAGCTTGAGGTCGACGAGTCTGCCGTTCCGCTATTGCAAGCGGCTAACGATAAAATCGCGACCGACATAAGTGTGTGTTTTGTGAAGTGTTTCATGCGGTTTCTCCTTGTGATAATGCATGTTGTTGTTTTGAGGTTTTGGGCAGGCCGCGACCGACCCAGATGAAATAAATGACGGGGATCACGATCAGAGTGAGAATGGTCGTCGAAATCATACCGCCCAGCATGGGTAGCGCGATCCGCCGCATAACGTCCGACCCCAAACCATCAGTGATAAATATGGGTGCAAGACCCGCCATGACGGTTATCACTGTCATGAGTTTGGGGCGCACCCGTAAGGCCGCGCCGTGCATGACGCTTTGCAAAAGAGCCTGTTTTGAGGCGGGGCTTTCCTGTCTGACTTGCTGATCAATATAGAGCAGCATGACGACGGCTGTCTCAACCGCAATGCCCCCAAGCGCGATAAAGCCAACCGCGACAGCGACGGATAGATTGTATCCGGCCAAATAAACGGCCCATAAGCCGCCAGTCAGGCCGAAGGGCAATGAAAGCATGATAATGAGCGTGCGGTCTAATCGTCCGAAATGCAGCATGAGCAAAAGGAAGATCAGTCCGATAGCGGCCGGGATGGCGATATTCAGACGCTCTCGCGCCTCGTTAAGCTGTTCGTACTGACCGGACCACTCAATCGCATATCCGGGCGGGAGCTGAACGGAGTCTGCCACGATACCTCGGGCCTCCGTGACGTAGCCTCCGAGATCGCGTCCACTAATATCCACAAAGACCCATCCGGTCAGACGGGCATTCTCTGAGCGGATCATGGGCGGACCTTCGACAAAGGAAATATCGGCAACCTCGCCCAGAGGAATGTGCGCGCCGGTTGCTGTTGGGATCAGAATAGCCTCAAGGTCGTCCACATTTTCACGGAACGCCCGCTCATAGCGCATCATGATGTCATAGCGCTCACGCCCCTGAACAGACTCGGCCAGGCTCATCCCGCCCAAGGCGGTTTGGATGACGGATTGAAAGGCCCCCATATCGATCTCGCGTCGCGCGAGTTCAGACCGATTGGGTGTGATTTGAAGATATTTCCCGCCCAGCACACGGTCCGCAAAGGCCGAGCGCGTTCCGGGAATATCCGCCACGACGCCTTCTACTTGACCTGCAATCTTTTCGATTTCGCCCAGATCGTCACCTGTGATCTTAATCCCGATAGGTGTGCGAATTCCGGTGGAGACCATATCCATGCGGATCTTGATCGGATAACCCCAGCTATTGACGAGCCCCGGCATTTGAAGCCGTGCATTCAGATCATCGACAATTCCCTCTGCTGTCATTCCGGGACGCCATTCCGACTTTGGTTTTAGCCGAATCCAGCTCTCAATCATGGTGAGCGGCGCAGGGTCCGTGGCCGTATCCGCCCGACCCGCCTTGCCAAAAACAGACTCGACTTCGGGGACTGTCTTGATCACGCGATTGGTCTGACCCAGTATCTCGCGCATCTTTGTCGAAGACACGCTGGGTAATGTGGTCGGCATGTAAAGCAGCTCGCCCTCATAGAGCGCGGGCATGAATTCTGTACCGAGCTTTTGGGCGGGCAGGGATACGCTGCCTGTGATCAGAAGGGCCAGCACAACGGTTATCCATTTGAAACGCAAGGCGAGCGCCAAAATGGGCTTGTAGGCCCAGACAAAAAAGCGATTAAGCGGATTGGCTGCCTCAGGCCGCATTTTACCCCGCAAGAGCAAAATCATTAAAACGGGAATGAGCGTAACAGCGAGAATTGCGCCAAAGGTCATAGCGTAGGTTTTGGTGAAAGCGAGCGGTAAGAAGAGCCGGTAGCTCTCTCCCGTCAGCGCGAAGACCGGCAGGAAAGAGACCACGATAATCAGAAGCGAGAAAAAGAGGCCGGGTCCCACTTCCTGACAGGCTTCGATCAAGACGCGCCGACGGGTCTGTGCGTCGGGTTTGCCCTCAATATCCGAGAGTTTTCTGACCCCGTTTTCCACCATCACAATGGAGGCATCGACCATGGCTCCGATGGCGATCGCAATACCTCCCAGCGACATGATATTCGCGCTGACGCCTTGAGCGGACATGATGGTAAATGCGCCTAAGACGCCCAGTGGCAAAGTGATGACGGCAACAAAGGCGGCTCGGAAATGGAGTAGGAAAATGAAGATTACGAGAGCGACGACAAGACCTTCTTCAATGAGCTTATCTTCCAAATAGGAGACCGCGCCTTCAATTAGAGGCGCTCTGTCATAAACGGTCACGATCTCGACACCTTCGGGCAGGCTGCGTTGCAGGTCGGAGAGCTTGCTTTTTACCCGCTCAATGACCTCCAGTGCGTTTTCACCGTCCCGCATCACCACAATGCCAGCGACGGTTTCGCCCTCGCCATTCAGCTCGACAATACCGCGCCGCAGTGCTGGGCCTTCGATCATGCGCGCGACATCGGAGAGGAGAACAGGCGTGCCGTCCCGCGCCTTGAGGACGATGTTTTCCAAATCATCGCGGGAGGTCACATAGCCGGACGACCGGATGACATATTCGGTTTCGCCCTGTTCCAGAACGCGCCCACCGACTTCACTACTGGAGGCGCGGATCATGCGACCGACTTGCGCTATGGACAGATCAAAAGAGCGGAGCTTATTCGGATCAATCAGGATTTGATATTCGCGCACAAAGCCGCCGACAGAGGCGACTTCGGCCACACCTTCGACACCCGCCAATTCCAACTTTAGGAACCAGTCCTGCAAACTTCTGAGCTCGGCGAGATCTGTCTCTCCTGTCTTATCGACCAGTGCATATTGATAGACCCATCCGACACCGGTCGCGTCAGGTCCGATTTGCGGCACGGCGGTTTCCGGCAGCTCGGCTCCGAGGCGCGATAGCGCCTCCACGACGCGGGAGCGCGCCCAGTAAAGATCGACATCATCTTCAAAAATGACATAGACAAAACTCGTCCCGAACATGGACGAGCCGCGCACATCCTTCGTCTTGGGAAGTCCGAGCAGATTTGTTGATAGAGGGTAAGTGACAAGGTCTTCCACAATTTCGGGGGCCTGACCGGGAAACTCTGTCCGAATAATCACCTGCGTGTCTGTCAAATCCGGCACAGCATCCAGCGGCGTTTGCTTGAGCGACATCCAGCCGCCCATAGCGAGTGCCATTGCCAGCACCAGGATAATGAGCGGATTAGCAACGGACCAACCGATCACTTTCGCAATAGCGGACCCTCGAGGATCTTTGCCCGCAAGACTATGTGAGGTCTCGCTCATGGCGCGTCACGCATATCAGACATGGGATCAGGCCAATTGACCAACCGCGCATCACTATTGCTATAAGGGTTAGCCGCTAGTCCGCCTTTTTGCAGCCAGAGCCGCCCGGTTTCGCGGTCGCTATAGAACAAGATGCCTTGCGCGTCGTAATGAGACGGCGAACCGAGAACGAGCCAGGGATCAAGAGCTGTGATCAAATCGGATAAGGATTTGGCGAGCCCGTCGCCAGAGCGGTTTGTCTTCGCGCTCTCAATGGCAAACCGCGCATCACGCAGAACGGGCGACAGTTTCGATCCTTGGAAGCGCGTTTCCAGATCAGATATCAAGGTCAGCGTAGGGTCGAGGAAATAGGGGTCAATCTGATAGCCATCGATCAAGGCTTCATGGAAATATAAAGCCGTATCGACCATGTGGTCGATCTGGGCGAGGGTTGCCGCATTGATAGGAAGCTCGGACAGCGGCGTTGTTTCGTCGAAGACGGGCAAGGCCGTCTCTGAGCGAGCAAAGCCGCTTCGGAGGCTCGCTTCAGAGTCCAGCATAAATTGACCGCTGGACACAATCTCTTCGCCCAAACTCAGTCCGTCCAGAATTTCCGTGCGTCCATTTGCGCTGCGCCCGATACTTACGCCGCGAGGCTCAAAACGGCCATCACCTAACGCTAAGATAACGTGTGCGCCGCGCGAGTCGCGTAAAATGGCTTGGCTGGGAACGGCGAGGGCGAAGGTGGCATCGTCCGTTTCGCGCGTATCGAACCGGATATCGGCGTAAGCGCCGGGCTTGAGTTTTCCGTCCTCATTATCCAGCGTAATACGCACGCGAGCCGTTCTCGTAGCGCTGTCAATCGTGGGATAGATATAATCGACTTTGCCCGTCAGTTCCTCGCGGGGAAGGCTTTCAAATGTAAGGTTGACAGTTTGGCCCTCAAAGACGTCTGAGAGGTCAGATTCCGGCACTGAGGCGATCACCCAGACTTCGTCATAGCGCTGAAGGAGCACAATCGGATCGCCGGGTTTAATATAATCTCCGTCGCGCACCATGAGCTCAGTCACGACCCCAGAGCTTTCAGAATAGACCGGCACATATTCGATCAACTCACCCGAGGTCTCGAGCCGCTTGATCAGACTGTCTTGGAGGCCAATGGATTTCAGGCGCTGACGAACCGAGGCAATTCTTTTATCATTACCAATTCGAACGGAGGCCAGATAATCCTTTTGAGCGGCGATCAGATCAGGGGCGTAGATCGAATAAAGACGCTGTCCACTCCTAACCGCATCACCTTCCGCGCGAACGGTTAAGCCTCTGATCCAGCCTTCCAGACGAGAGGCCGACATGGACTCAAGCCGGGTATTGGGCTCAACCGAGCCGTAACTGCGTAAGCTCGTATTGAAGTTAAACTGCGCCACGTGAGTCGACCGAATCCCCATAGTCTGAATCATCTCAGGTGAAACGGCGACACCGGAACC
>JBMYWT010000114.1:218-5124 GCA_049607665.1 Maricaulaceae bacterium | reverse complement strand
AGCCTAACGGCTAATTTCGCTTTTTTGCGAAAGTTTTATGGGGCCGTTTCGGTGTCGTGACAAAAAAATGCAAGCTCAGCCCCTGTGGCTGGGCTTTTTGCTTGCCAATATCACGACCACCCCTTGCGCGAATTCGTGAGGCTATCAATATAGCAGTAAGGTTTTGCGTTCATTATGGCGCTAAAGTGATTCATTAAGGATAAAACCATGCACGACAATATGCCCTTTGACCCCCACGCCACTATGCTTGGCCTCGTTCCAACTGTAATCGAGCCGACAAGCCGCGGGGAGCGTGCGTTTGATATCTTCTCTCGTCTTTTGCGCGACCGGATTATCTTTCTGAATGGCCCAGTTGAAGACAATATGGCGAGCCTGATCTGCGCGCAGCTTTTGTTCCTAGAGAGCGAAAATCCGAAAAAAGAGATCTCAATGTATATTAACTCGCCGGGCGGCGTGGTGACATCCGGCATGGCGATCTATGACACTATGCAATATATCAAATGTCCTGTGTCCACCGTCTGTATCGGCCAAGCGGCCTCTATGGGTTCGCTCCTTCTTTGCGCAGGCGAGCCGGGTATGCGCGTTGCGCTCCCGAATGCGCGCATCATGGTGCATCAGCCTTCAGGCGGTTTCCGTGGCCAAGCGTCAGACATTCAGCGTCATGCCAATGACATCCTCGCGATGAAAAAGCGCCTGAACGAAATTTACGTGAAACACACAGGCCAGAAATACGCCATGATCGAGAAAACACTCGACCGTGACCATTTCATGACCGCCGAAGAGACAAAAACTTTCGGTATCGTCGATCATGTCTACACAAGCCGTGAAGATACGTCAGACAGCTAAGGCTTGCTTTCACTATTGATATCGTGTTGGAATATTCCCAAAGAGTAAGGCAATCGTAATAAAACCGTCATATAATCAAGATGAAGATACGTAAAACCAAACGCATCATTACGGTTAACGCCACAGAGTAAAATGCCAAAAGGCACAAAGGTAAGAGAATGAGTAAAGACGGAACAACAGATTCTAAAAATACGCTCTATTGCTCATTTTGCGGCAAAAGCCAGCATGAAGTGCGTAAGCTTATTGCTGGGCCCACTGTGTTTATCTGTGATGAATGCGTTGAACTTTGTATGGATATTATCCGCGAAGAGGGCAAAAGCTCTATCGCGAAAACGCAAGAAGGCGTGCCAACACCCGCCGAAATTTGCGAAACGCTTGATGATTATGTCATCGGCCAGAAGCACGCTAAGCGCGTTTTATCTGTCGCGGTACATAACCACTATAAACGCTTAAATCATGCCTCAAACCATGATGACGTTGAACTGGCGAAGTCTAATATCTTGCTTGTCGGCCCAACAGGTTGCGGTAAAACACTCCTCGCGCAGACATTGGCGCGCATCCTTGATGTGCCGTTCACAATGTCAGATGCGACGACGCTTACAGAAGCTGGCTATGTCGGCGAAGATGTTGAAAACATCATCCTGAAACTCTTGCAGTCTGCCGATTACAATGTCGAACGCGCGCAGCGCGGCATCGTCTATATTGATGAGGTTGATAAAATCAGCCGTAAATCTGACAATCCGTCGATCACGCGCGACGTATCAGGTGAGGGCGTACAGCAAGCGCTCCTTAAGATCATGGAAGGCACTGTGGCCTCTGTGCCGCCGCAAGGCGGGCGTAAGCATCCGCAGCAAGAATTCCTACAAGTTGATACAACGAACATCCTCTTTGTTGTCGGCGGCGCTTTTGCGGGCCTTGATAAGGTGATTTCAAATCGCGGCGAAGGCTCGACGATTGGCTTTGGCGCGAAAATCAAAAATATCGATGATCGCCGTCTTGGCACGATCCTTCAGGACGTAGAGCCTGATGATCTGCTTAAATTCGGTCTTATTCCTGAATTCGTAGGCCGTTTGCCTGTGATTGCAACGTTGCAAGACTTGGACGAAGAAGCCTTGATCAAAATCCTCACAGAGCCGAAGAACGCGCTCGTGAAGCAGTATCAGACGCTTTTCGGTATGGAAGAGGTTCGTTTGTCCTTCTCTGATGATGCGCTCTCTGCGGTCGCTAAACGCGCAATTAAGCGTAAAACTGGCGCGCGTGGCCTTCGCTCTATTCTCGAAGAAGTCCTGCTCGACACAATGTATGATCTACCAAGCTTTGAGGGCGTGGAAGAGGTTGTGGTCAATGCAGAAGTCATCGGGAAAACGGCTAAGCCGCTGCTGATTTATGCAGAGAAAAAGAAGAAGACGGACAAAGCGTCTTAATTTTTCTGATTGCCATACAAGATTGCCGATAAGGCGCAGTATTTTTATGGGAAAGGGCTTGAAAATCTCGGCCCATAATCCCACCTAGGATTAAGTATAAAACGCGATATCTCGCGTTTTAAATGCCAAGGATAAAATATGTCTGAGCCAATTATCTCACCCGTTTTGCCGCTACGCGATATTGTGGTTTTTCCGCATATGGTCGTGCCGCTATTTGTTGGCCGTGAAAAGTCGATCAATGCGCTCGAAGAGGTCATGCGCGAAGAAAAGCGCATCGTGCTTTTGACGCAAAAAGATCATAGCGAAGACAATCCTGGCCCCAATGACATTTACGATCGCGGCTGTATCGCCAAGATCATGCAGCTTCTTAAACTTCCCGACGGCACGGTACGTGTTTTAGTCGAAGGCGAAGAGCGTGTTCGCGTGAACTCTTTCACAGATCGTACTAGCTATCTTGAAGCCGAAATCACCATTTGCGAAGACATTGAAGAGGATGAGACCCTCCTTAAAGGCCTGACCAGCAATGTCATCGATAGCTTTAGCAGCTTTGCGAAACTTAATAAGAAGATCGCCGAAGAAATCTCGGCCTCTGTTTCTGAGACGAAATCTCCGTCTAAGCTCTCTGATGTTGTGGCTGTGCATATCAATGCCCCGCTCGAAGAGAAGCAGCAGCTCCTTGCGCAAGATGACGTTGCGCAGCGCCTCGAAAAGGCGTTGCGCCTGATCGAAGGCGAAGTGAGTGTTCTTTCCGTTGAGAAGAAAATCCGTGGCCGCGTGAAGCGCCAAATGGAGAAAACGCAGCGCGAATATTACCTCAATGAGCAAATGAAGGCCATCAACACAGAGCTTGGCAATGATGAGCAAGATGAGCTGGCTGATCTGAAGAAACAAATTGAAGAGACGAAGTTTTCCAAAGAAGCGCGCGAAAAGGCGGATGCCGAGCTTAAGCGCCTGAAAAACATGAGCCCTATGTCCGCCGAGGCCAATGTCTCGCGCAATTACCTCGACTGGATGCTCTCTGTGCCATGGGGCAAACGTAAGCGCCTGAGCACAAATCTCGACGCCTCTCAGAGCATTTTGGACGACGACCACTACGGCCTCGATAAAGTCAAAGACCGCATCATTGAGCATTTGGCCGTGCAGAAACGCACCAAAAAACTCAAAGGCCCGATCCTCTGCCTCGTTGGCCCTCCCGGCGTAGGCAAGACGTCTCTGGGTAAATCAATCGCCCGCGCCACAAGCCGTGAATTCGTTCGCGTCTCTCTTGGCGGCGTGCGTGATGAGAGCGAGATTCGTGGTCACAGACGCACCTATATTGGCTCTATGCCGGGCCGTATCATTCAGTCGATGAAGAAGGCGAAATATAGCAATCCGCTGTTCTTGCTTGATGAGATTGACAAGATGGGTTCCGATCATCGCGGCGATCCGTCTGCGGCCCTCCTAGAGGTTCTTGACCCTGAACAGAACTCGACCTTTAACGATCATTATTTGGACGTAGATTTCGACCTGTCTGATGTCATGTTCATCACAACGGCGAACTCATTGAACATGAGCCAGCCGCTCCTCGACCGTATGGAAATCATCCGCATCCCGGGCTACACAGAAGACGAAAAAGTGGAAATCGCGACGCGTCACCTGATCCCTGAGATGAAGAAAGATCACGGCGTTAAAGACGGCGAACTGACCATCGAAGAAAGCGCTCTACGTGCCGCTATTCGCTATTATACGCGCGAGGCGGGCGTGCGTAGCCTCAAGCGCGAAATCGCCGCTATGGGCCGCAAAGCGATCAAACGTATTGTCTCAAATGAGGCCAAGTCGATCACCGTGTCAGAAGATAATATCGAAGACTTCCTCGGCATTAAAAAGTTCCGCTTCGGGCAAACCGACGCCGAAGACCAAGTCGGTATCGTCACAGGCCTCGCGTGGACCGAAGCTGGCGGTGATATCCTCACCATCGAAGCCGTCTCTATGCCGGGCAAGGGCAAAGTCACGGTCACGGGTAACCTGCGCGACGTGATGAAAGAATCAATCTCTGCCGCCAACAGCTATGTTCAATCCCGCGCGCCTGCGCTCGGGATTAATCCGCGCGCCTTCCAGAACACAGACATCCACGTCCACGTCCCCGAAGGCGCAACGCCCAAGGACGGTCCGTCTGCGGGCGTGGGCATGATTACGGCGATGGTGTCGGTCCTCACGGATATTCCCGTGCGCAAAGACATCGCCATGACAGGCGAGATTACGCTGCGCGGACGTGTCCTACCCATCGGCGGCCTCAAGGAGAAACTTCTCGCGGCGCTACGCGGCGGCGTGAAGACTGTTTTGATCCCGATTGACAATGAAAAAGACCTCGCGGATATCCCCGATAACGTCAAATCCGCCCTTGAAATCATTCCCGTCAGTAATGTTGACGAAGTGCTCTTAAATGCGTTGACAAAGAAGGTGAAAAAAATTAAGTGGACGGCCTCAGATAAAGCTGCATTAAGCGGAATTATTATGGGCGACAAGGTTGACCTCGGCGGCCAAGCAGCCCATTAAGCGCTCGCAGCCTTTTAAGGTCTGACTCGGCTCCTTCGGAGCATGAAAATATAGTCCCAACAAATTAGGTTGGGACATGAAAATAGAGGGCGGTTAGCTCA
>JBMYWT010000114.1:0-208 GCA_049607665.1 Maricaulaceae bacterium | reverse complement strand
CGCCCACCATTTTCAAAACGCGCGATATGCGTAAGAAAAAAGGCCCGCTATCACAGCGGGCCTTTTCTTTATTCTAATCACATTTATGCGCCAAATGTGAATTTATACCTTAGCATTTTTTAGTGTAAATTTTTCGTATCGCTGAATTTCGGCGGGCGTCAGTGGATTGATTAAATGTGTCCATGGCGCCTTTCTTATCGTGATAAGG
>JBMYWT010000113.1:0-5183 GCA_049607665.1 Maricaulaceae bacterium | reverse complement strand
TGTCTTTGGCGGGATGTCAGGCAAGTAATGCAGAAAGTGCGCCTTCCAAAAAAACCACGCAAAAGGTAGACGTAAAAAGTGCTGCGACGCCAGCGGAACCTAAGCTGAAATTACAAACTATAAGCGAAGACCTTCATGTTATATTTGGGCCTGGCGGTAACATTGGCGTTAGTCTTGGCCCAGACGGCGTTGTCATTGTTGATGATAAGTTCGCTGCAAATGGCGATGAAATACTCAGCTTGCTTAAGGGGCTTACGGATGAACCTCTTAGGTTCGTCATCAATACACATTACCACGGTGATCACACGGGCAGTAATGGTCAGATGAAATCTGTTGGCGCCACTGTTGTTGCACATGATAATGTGCGGCAGCGTATGAGCATGGCGATAGAAAATAAATTGTTCAAACGTACAGTCGAGCCAGCCCCCAAAGACCATTGGCCGTCTTTGACATTCTCAGATGATATGAACTTTCATATGAATGGCCAAACCGTAAGCTTGCATCACGCCCCGGGGCATACAGATGGCGATAGCCTTGTTTATTTCAAAGATGTGAATGTTATCCATATGGGGGATAATTATTTCAATGGCTTATTCCCCTACATCGATATTGATGCAGGTGGCAGCGTTCAAGGTATGATTGCTGCGCATGATAAGGCCTTGTCAATGAGCGATGAAAATACACAAATCATCCCCGGTCATGGCCCTATGTCGACGCGTGAAGACTTGAAGCAAGCCCGTGATATGCTTGTCGATATCATGGCGCGCGTAGAATCCCGTATTGCAGCCGGTGAAACTCTCGAAACCATATTAGATTCAAACATTTTGCTTGATTATGCGGACTATGCTAGCTTTATAGACGAGAAGAATATGATCCGCATTGCCCATAGATCTTTAACACGTCGCTCAGAATAACGGGGCGTGTATTGTAGGATGTGAAATCTCCCCCAATCAGATTTCCATTTTACGATACCCACGGCCCTTCTCTAGGTAACTAGGGGAGGGCCACATTTTTTGGCAGGAAGGTTTTATAATGTCTTTTGGATCACATTCTTATGTCGCAGATGAACGTAATGCGTCGGTTCTATTTAATGTAAACGGGAATATTGTTCCGAGGGATAAGGCTGTCGTCAATGTTTTCGATAGCGGTTTTATGCTCGGCGATGGTATCTGGGAAGGCTTGCGGGTTCATAATGGTCGTGTTGCATTTTTAGGTGATCATCTGCAAAGACTTTGGGAAGGCGCAATGGCGCTGGATCTGGATATTGGGATCACCCAAGACGAAATGGCCGCCCGTATTTATGATACTCTGGCGGCGAATGACATGACGGAAGACGTGCATATCCGTCTTATGGTGACGCGCGGGCTGCGCTCCACGCCCTACCAAGATCCACGCGTTGTTATAAGCGCTGCGACCATTGTCATCGCGCCCGAGTTCAAAAAGGCGGATCCGAAAACGGCCGAGAACACATCTCGTCTTTATACTGTGTCTACACGGCGCGGACGGGCAGATGTTCAAGATCCGGGTTTGAATTCCCATTCTAAAATCAACTGTGTCACCGCTTGTATCCAAGCCATCAAAGCTGGCGCCGATGAAGGACTAATGCTCGACCCGCAAGGATTCGTCGCGACGTGTAATTCTACGCATTTCTTCATTGTGCGTAGCGGCGAGGTTTGGACAAGCACGGGTGATTACTGCCTTGGCGGGATTACGCGGGGGAAAATCATCGACCTTTGCCGTGATAATGACATTCCCGTGTTTGAGAAAAATTTCCGCCAGATGCATTGTTATGGGGCCGATGAAAGTTTCACGACGGGCACCTTTGCTGGGCTCGCGCCTGTGGGCCAGATTGACGGGCGTAAAATTGGCGACGGCCAGCGTGGCCCGCTGACCAAACGCCTACAAGATTTATATATCGCGCTTGTTAATAATGACACGGCGCACGGCTAGGGCATGTCCTCTCAGGTCATATGCATGTGGTCGGGACCGCGTAATCTCTCCACAGCGATGATGCGAAGCTTTGGTGCGCGCGCTGACACCGCCGTCTGGGATGAACCTTTCTTCGCGCCTTTTCTCGCTGCGTCGGGCAAAGATCACCCGGGACGAGAGGAAACGCTGGCAGCCCATGATAGGGACCCGCAAAGCGTGGCCAGAGATTGCGCCTTACCGCCGCCCAATGGCGAACGTTACTTTTTCCAAAAACATATGCCTCATCATATGCTAGAGGGTTTCCCGATGGATTGGGCGAAAACCGCCAAACATTTCTTCTTGATCCGTGACCCACGCCGCGTGATTGCATCCTATATAAAGGGCCGCGCGGAATTTGATCTGGATGATTTAGGTTATCGCCTTTTACGTGAATTTCATGAGACCCTGACTGAAATGACAGGAACAGCTCCGCCTATTTTGGATTGTACCGATATCCTCACCGATCCTGAAAAAAGGCTGACGTCTTTATGCGGCGCGCTCGCTATTCCTTTCGATAAAGCCATGTTAAAGTGGGAAAAGGGTTCACGCCCGACCGACGGGGCTTGGGCGCCTTATTGGTATGCCTCGGTTCAAGATTCAACTGGGTTTGCGCCCCCGCCCAAAACCGTCCCAGAGCTGCACAGTGATTATATGAAAGTACTAAATCTCTGTCAGGCAGACTATGCTGCGCTTTATGAGATGCGCGAACGGGCCGCGTAACCTTCTCGCCAGAGGGGCAAGCGCTAACGGGCGTGGTGCAGGATGGTTAGTTTGTGCTTATGTTAAAACGCGCTCAAAAATATCTTACCGCTTTCATTCTTACCGCCGCCGCAAGCTTCAACCTGCCAGGTGCGGCCCTTGTTTGTCAGCCGTCGCTTTGTTCGGATACGACACAATCTTCGACGCGCGTTAGCACAGAGAGCGATGTGCGCGTCTACCGCGGCACAGTTTACCCGCAAGATTATAATTCCCAAATTCAGCATAATGCGAAGCGTGATCGCGCGGCTGCCGCGCAGGCTTTGTGGGCTAAACGCGCTGCCGAGAAAAAGGCGGAAACCGCCGAAGCTAAACGGGTAAAAGCAGAGCAAGCTCTAGCGGCGTCGAAGACTCAAAAACGTTCAGTGCGCCGCAGATATCGTACCTATAGCTCGCCTTATTACGGGCCGCGCCGCCGTGCTTATGCGAGCAAACCTTATGCTCGTAAACCGCGCCAATCGCGTTCGCATCCTTAATCACGCCTAATTATGCCCGCATTCTGGGCAAGCCGGGTCCCGTGATAATTTAACGGTTCGGGTTTTGGTTTTTAACCCGTCAAATAACCAGAGCCGTCCGGATAAAGTTGTGCCTGCGCCTGTAATAAACTTAATTGTCTCCAGTGCCATCATGGATCCGACGAAGCCAGCCAATGCGCCGATCACGCCTACGGCTGAACATGTCTCTGCGTCGGGTGGAATATCTGGGACAAGACAGCGGTAACACGGTCCGTTCCCGTCGCTTGGGAATAATGACACTTGCCCGTTAAAGCGCCCGAGCGCACCTGACACCAAGGGAATATTCGCAGACAAACACGCCGCATTTATCGCGTAACGCGCCTCAAAATTATCCACCCCATCCAGCACGACGTCATGCCCCGCAATCATCTCGGCGGCGTTGCTTGCTGTTAGCCGCATAGATTTCGCCCGCGCTGTCACGTCAGGATTTAAGTCCTCCAGCGTATCAGCCATCACAACGGCTTTGTTCATGCCGATGTCGGTGTGAACGAATTGCACTTGGCGTTGCAGGTTCGACGCCTCGATGACGTCATCATCAATGATGGTAATATGACCCACGCCCGCCGCCGCGAGATACAGTCCCGCTGGGCCGCCCAATCCGCCTGCGCCGATAATGGCGACTTTGGATTTGAGCAAAGCCTGCTGCCCTGGTCCTCCGATTTCCTTCAGAACAAGATGTCTCGCGTAGCGTTCTATGGAGTCAGGCGTCACTTCGCAGTCAAATCAAATTCAGCGCGAAAGAAGCGGCGTTTTCCATCAACAGGTGGACGTGATAATTCATAGGCGAGGCGTTCACCCGGCATAGCTTCAAACGCCCATGTATTGGTGACGGAGGCGGCTAAGCCTTCGCGCTTAAATAAATCAATTGAGAATTCATCGACGGGGAATTCTTGGCGTTCCGCCGTGCCGACGCTCGCTGTTGTGCCGCCGTAATTTGTCACCGCATCCGGCGAGCCGTCGTCATGGCGGTGGTCGTGTTTGAGGGTCAGGCTGCTATCGCCGCGCGTTACAATCCACGTTCGCGAAGTGTTTGCGCCAACCGCGAGCGGCATTCTGATCTCATTTTTTTCGCAAGAAACTGGCCCAACAACTAAAACCTCTTTGCGCCAATCGGCGTCTGCTTCGTCTTCGGAGGTGACCTTGCCCGTATGGGTTTGCCCGCAAAATGTTTTGAGTGCGGCGAAGAATTCATCTTGCGGTCCGTCAGCGGCAGGCGCGCTCGAACAGGCTCCGATGAAGGCAGAGAATGAAACAGCGAGAAGTGATTTTAAATATGTCATGCCCTACGCTATCAGATTGACAAAGATCGACAAGCGCCTGACAACGTTTTTCAAATAATCACGATAAAAGGATTTGCCATGACCGTCACACTTTCACTTTATAATGCCTGCGTGCCTGGCCTCGTCCGTATCACGGAAAACCTTGAACATATGCTGCGTAAGGGCGAAGCCAACGCCGCCGAGCGCGGGATTGACGCGGATGTTTTCCTAAAGGCTCGCCTTGCGCCCGATATGGCAACCTTAACAAAACAAATTCAATTCGCGACGTCATTGGCCAAGAACTGCCCGCACCGCCTCGCGGGGACAGCGCCGCCAGTGTTCGAGGAAACCGAAACAACATTCGAAGACCTCTACGCATTGCTCGCGAAAACACGGGCAGAGATTGACGGCTTCACGCGCGACTCCCTTGATGGGCGCGAAGGCGAAACCTTCACCGTGAAGCTCGGCCCAATGGATGTGGAATTCACAGGCATCGCCTATCTCTCCACCTTCACCCTGCCGAACGTCTATTTCCACGCGACAACGGCCTATAACATCCTGCGCTCCAACGGCGTACCACTAGGGAAAATGGATTTCTTCGGCGGGAAGATGTAGATAAGTCGAAAACATATTTTTAGTGGACTGTGCGTTATTGTAAGAGTGTGAAAGTTTGAGGGCAAATACT
>JBMYWT010000112.1:0-5496 GCA_049607665.1 Maricaulaceae bacterium | reverse complement strand
AAATATTCATGTGCGGAAAAAGGTTTTGTCGGATGCGGCGTGCGGCGAATATATTTCCCAGACGGTTTCATATCCCAACTATTCACATCATCATTCAAATTGGCGATCATAATTTGGTTCATCACCTGACGGCGTACAGTTGGGTCTTCGACGGGCACAAGCGTTTCAATCCGGCGGTTTAAATTACGCGGCATCCAATCAGCAGAGCTAAAGAATATTTTGGCTTTTCGTCCCGGCAAGACATCTCCATTACCAAAACAGACAATTCGCGAATGTTCGAGATAACGCCCGACGATACTTTTCACGCGTATATTTTCAGATAAGCCTTCAACACCGGGACGCAAACAGCAAATCCCGCGCACAATAAGGTCAATCTGAACACCTGCCTGCGAAGCTGCATAGAGACGGTCAATAATACCAATATCAACAAGGGCGTTAAGCTTCGCCCAAATCGAACCTGTGCTGCCCGCCTTGGCGATCTCGATTTCATTGTCGATCATCGCATAAAGCTGCTCACGCAGCTCAAGCGGAGCAACAATTAACTTTTCAAGGTCACGAGGTTTGGAATAGCTGGTAACATAATTAAACAGTTTTCCGACATCACGGCCAAGGGATTGATCCGCCGTGAACAGCGCCAAATCCGTATATACTTTGGCATTATCGGCGTGGTAATTACCTGTTCCCAAATGGGTGTAAGTGCGAAAATCATCGCCTTCTTTGCGGATCACGAGAGAGACTTTGGCGTGGGTTTTATAATCGATAAACCCGTACACCACATGCGCGCCGGCCCGTTCCAAATCTCTCGCCCAGCGTAGATTGCTTTCTTCGTCAAAACGCGCCTTTAGCTCCACCAACGCTGTGACACTGATACCGCGTTCCGCCGCCGTTATGAGAGCCTTCACAATTGGGCTGTCTTCGGATGTGCGGTAGAGCGTTTGTTTAATCGCGACGACATTTGGGTCCAATGCCGCTTGCTGTAGGAACTGCACAACCACATCAAATTCTTCATATGGGTGATGCACGAGGATGTTTTTCGCCGCGATAGCGCCAAAACAGCCGCCTTCATGTTCGCGAATGCGTTCGGGGAAACGGGCCTGAAACGGTTTAAAGAGCAAGCTAGGGAATTGTTTCGTGATAAGTTGACTGAGGTCTGTCATGCCGACAATTGACGGCGTTTCGATAATTTGCTCATCCCAACATTCAAAACTTTCAATCAAAAACTCTCTGACGGGTTCTGGGATGCTCTCATTGATCTCTAGGCGGATGACGCGGCCACGGCGGCGCTCTTTTATCAAAAATTCGAAATGCGATACGAGGTCTTCGGCGTCTTCATCCACCGCCATATCACTATCGCGCGTAACACGGAATTCAGCGCACCATGCGACTTTGAAATCCGGAAATAATGACGGAGCATAATGCCGAAGCACATCTTCGATCATTACATATTCAGCGCTTTTGCGGCGTGAGGTTAGTTTCACAAAACGCGGCACATGGCTGGGCACGGGAATGAGCGCATTCATTGGCTCTTTAGAGCCCGCCCGCATAAGCGTGAGTGCCATTCCAAAACCTAAGTTTGGAACGAAGGGAAAAGGATGCGCCGGATCAATCGCTAATGGCGATAAAAGCGGCAGGATCGTGCGCTTATAAATATCATCCAGCGCCAACATGTCTTCATCACTTAGCTGGGCGATATTACGGACGGCTATGCCGTTTTTCTTAAGCTGCTTTTTAAGGTCGCGCCAACACTCCCCTTGGGCTTTGATAATCTTACCCGCACGTTTAGAGATTTTCTCAAGCTGCTTTTGCGGCGTCTTACCATCAAAGCTCTCAGGACCAATACCCGCCAAAACTTGCGTGCGTAGTCCCGCCACCCGCACCATATAAAACTCATCAAGATTAGACGCCGAAATAGATAAAAACCGCAAGCGCTCCAAAAGCGGCACATTCGGGTTTTGGGCTTCTTCCAAGACGCGCGCATTAAAGAAGAGCCACGATAGCTCCCGATTAAAATACCGCTCTTGTAATGATGCCATATTATCTTGCCGCATATTATCTACCACGCCGCGCGTTTAAATTTACCGCGCCGTAGGAATATGTCAGAGGGCGGTGCCCTCTGCAACTCTTGGGCTGTTTTGAACAGACGCTTAAGCGGCGGCCTGAAGCGGTTGCGTTAGCGAAATATAGACGGAATGCGCATCTGGCGCGCTGCGTAGCCGCTCGCGCATTTCATCGCGGCGTAGGCGGCGAGAAAATTGCGCCAAAGCCCGCAAATGCGCGCTTCCAGCCTTTTCAGGCGCAACGAGCATAGCCACTAGATCCACAGGACGTTCATCCACGGCTTCGTAATCTACCGCCGTCGTCACGCGGGCAAAGACGGCGTGAACCTCTTCAATGTCTTGCAGACGTGCGTGCGGCAAAGCCACACCCGAACCCACACCTGTTGACCCAAGGCGCTCGCGCTCCATGACCGCATTAACAATCGTTCTTGGCGATACGCCAAGTGATTTAAACTTTGGCAAGTTGGCCATGGCATCTGCCATAGCCTGAAAAAGTTGCTTTTTGCTGCTTATGTTGATATCAAGCAAGACACCTTCGGGGGCAAGATATGTCTGAATATCCATGTAAACGTCGCTATGTAACGGCCAAATGGGCCAAAAACGACGCCGTCATAGACAAATTACGCTTGCGGGTCAATCCACCCAATATTGCCGTCTGAACGTTTAAACACAACATTCATTCGGCCATGTTTTGCATTGTTAAAAATGACAACACCCGTATCCGCCAAACCAAGCTCTAAAGCGGCCATGCCCGGCGTCATTGTCCGCAAAGGACGAGATTGCTCAGAGATAATCATCGGCTCTGCCGGCGCTTTATCTTCATCATCTTCTTCGGAGACAGGGTTTTCTAAGACAAACATAGAAAAGGCTTCGGATTTTGCCTCGGCCTTTTGTTGCGCATGGTGATCTTTCAGGCGACGTTTATAACGGCGAAGACGTTTTTCCATATGCTCAAGCGCTTCATCACTCGCGCCATAAGCTTCGCTGGCCGCGCCGCCCGCTTCCATCGTTGCGCCTGATGGAAGATGTAGAGAAATAGTAGTTTTAAATCCGGACCCTTCGCGGCTAACCGAGACCAGAGCCTCGCCGTCGCGGTGTATATACTTATCCATCATGTCTTCAATTCGGCTGTTTATTCGTTCGTGCAATGCAGGTGAAACATCAATACCTTTAGAGACAATTTGGATTTTCATAGGGACCTCTTCTTTAAGTTAACAAGACCAGTCTAGCATATTTTTGAACGAATGGAGGATAAAATAAATATTTTATTTTCTTCACGCCCTCTTAAGATTCGAAAAGCGCGAGGGTAAAACTATGTGCAATGTTTAGTTTAACTTCGATTTTGGTTTTGGCGCAATTACATCTGGCAAAGGCGCGACGGTAACGCCTTCTGCGCTAAGGGCGGCGGCTTCTTCTTTTGTGGCTTGGCCGTAAATGCCGCGTTCTTCTTTTTCGCCATAGTGAATCGCGCGCGCTTCATCGGCAAATTTATCGCCTACATAATCGCAATTCGTTTCGATCTCTTTGCGTATTTTTTCCGCCGCAGCATTCACCATCGCGAGGCTCGCTGCCTGCTTGCTCGCGATTTCTGTTTTTTTGCGCGACGTTGACACATTCGGCGCCATAATAGCTTTTTCAATGTTCGTATCGGCGCAATGCGGGCATGATAAATATCCCGCTTTGAGCTGATCTTCATAATCAGATGATTTAGAAAACCAGACATCAAAGACATGCTCATGCGAACATATCAGCGCATATTTAATCATCAGCTAAAATGCCCTGCTTATGTATAATCAGGATTATGTTGCCACGCCGGAATTTTACGGCGCGCCATCGCCACATCTGCTGTGTCGAGTTTTGCGCAGACATAACCTGGCTCATCATGGTCGAGGCGCACACGTATTTCGCCCCATGGCCCTACAATCATTGAACGGCCCCATGTCGCGCGGCCATCTTCATGTTTGCCGCCTTGCGCGGGCGCAACAATGAAACTGCCTGTTTCAATCGCGCGTGCTCTTAGTAATATTTCCCAATGCGCCTCGCCTGTGGGCCGCGTAAAGGCCGACGGGATTGCCATGATCTCTGCGCCAGAGTTTGCATAATCTCGGTAAAGCCCTGGGAAACGCACATCATAACAAATCGACATGCCCACTTTTGTGCCCTCCACATCAACGGTTACGCCTGCTTCGCCGCGTTTATATGTCTTAGATTCGGCATAGGTTTCCGCGCGAGAGAGCTGAATATCAAACAGATGGATTTTGTCGTAGACCGCTTTTATCTCGCCCTCTTTGCCAAAGAGGAAAGACCGGTTCAGCGCTTTCGTGTCATCATTTTTGACCGCCAGAGAGCCGATTAACACATTCACGCCAAGCTCTTTGGCAAGCTTTGAGAAATGGGCGACGCCTTTATCTGTATCTTGTGGCTGGACGGCATCCATTAATCCGCTGGAGCGACTTTGCAGCAAATGCGTCATTTCCGGCGTGACCACCATAGACGCGCCATCTGCGGCGGCGCTGCGTATAAATTTACTCGCCGTCTCAATATTGGCATCAATATCGAGGCCAGAGCATAGCTGCACAATTCCAACGCGCATCAGACTATCCCGCCAAAAGCGGATCAAGTCCGCCGCGCGCATCCAGCGCTACTAATTCATCACAACCGCCAATATGTTTCCCGTCAATAAAGATTTGAGGGAAGGTATTTGCGCCGCCGGCTCGCTCGCGCATTTCCGCACGTAGGGCACTATCCATATAGGCCGGAATATCCGTGAAGGCGGCATTTTTCTTCTTGAACAAAGCTTTTGCGCGCACACAAAAGGGGCAAAATGCTTTGGTGTAAATTTCAATCTTAGCCATGGTAACTCCTACGCTTTCACCTTGCTATACACGCACTATGTAGGAATAGCAGCCCCTTTGACAACCCGTGCCAAAGTTAAGGCGTCCACACGTCTTGCCCCGCCCTTTTTAAGCGTCTGCGCGCACGCCTCCAACGTTGCGCCCGTTGTCATTACATCATCTATGATAACGATATGCTTTCCGTCCAAATCCGTCCCTTCGCGCAAAGCAAATGCGCCTTGCACATTACGGCGGCGCCCGGTCGCTGTTTTGCCGCCTTGGCTAGCTGTGGCGCGCCGCCGATAAAGCGTGTCGCAATCCACCTCTAGGCCCGCCTGCTGCGCCATTGACCGCGCTAACAGCGTGGATTGATTATAGCGCCGCTTGATCAGGCGTTTTGGATGAAGCGGGACAGGCATGAGGATATCGGCTTCGGTTAATAAAACTTGCCCCGCTCGGCACATTTGGCGCGCGAACATATCTATATGCTCTGTGCGTCCGCCATGTTTGAAACTCAGTATAAAATCTCGGCTGACGTCATCATATTGAAAGGCCGCGCGCGCAGAGTCGTAAGCGGGTCTTTTAACAACGCAACGTCCACACAG
>JBMYWT010000111.1:0-6122 GCA_049607665.1 Maricaulaceae bacterium | reverse complement strand
CAGCATGATATTATAGCGCTCTCGGCCCTGAACGGACTCCGCGAGGCGCATGCCCCCAAGTGCTGTCTGAATTACCCCTTGGAATGCACCCATATCTATATTGCGCCGCGCTAGTTCCAGTCGGTTAGGCGTAATCTCAAGATATTTCCCGCCCAATACACGGTCCGCAAAGGCCGAGCGCGTTCCCGGAATCTCGGTGACAACCGCTTCGATGTCGCGAGCAATGGACTCGATTTGGGTCAGGTCATCACCTGTGACCTTGATGCCAATGGGGGTGCGAATGCCTGTAGAAACCATATCCATACGGATTTTTATCGGATAGCCCCATGAGTTAACGAGGCCAGGCATTTGCAGGCGGCTATTGAGATCATCGACAATGCCCTCAGCCGTCATGCCTGCGCGCCATTCTGACTTGGGTTTTAGCTTTATCCAGCTTTCAATCATGGTCAGCGGCGCAGGGTCAGTCGCCGTATCCGCACGTCCCGCTTTGCCAAATACGCTTTCGACTTCGGGAACAGTTTTAATCACGCGGTTGGTTTGGCCGAGGATTTCACGCATTTTAGTGGACGACACGCCCGGCAATGTCGTGGGCATATAAAGAAGCTCACCCTCATAGAGAGCGGGCATGAACTCTGTCCCCAGCTTTTGAGCCGGCACAATGACGCTGGCCGTAACAAGAAGTGCAATGACAACTGTGAGCCATTTAAATTTTAGGGCCGCCCATATGACGGGCTTATAAATCCACACAAAAAACCGATTGAGCGGATTGGCCGTTTCGGGGCGCATCTTGCCCCGTAGAAGCCAGATCATCAGCACAGGGATAAGCGTGACCGATAATAGCGCACCAAAAGCCATTGCGTAGGTTTTGGTAAATGCCAAAGGGGAAAAGAGACGGTAGCTCTCACCCGTCAGGGCAAACACAGGCAAGAATGAGACGACGATAATCAGAAGCGAGAAAAACAATCCCGGTCCGACTTCTTGCGCAGCTTCGATCAGCACGCGCCGACGTGTTGGCTCATCAGGTTTGCCGTCAATGTCAGAGAGTTTTCTGACGCCGTTTTCAACCATCACAATGGACGCATCAACCATAGCGCCAATGGCGATCGCAATGCCGCCTAAAGACATGATATTCGCCGTCACGCCTTGGCCTGACATGATGATAAAAGCGCCGAGTACGCCGAGAGGCAGCGTGATAACAGCCACAAAAGCCGCTCTGAAATGTAGCAAGAAAAGGAAGATGACGAGCGCCACGACAATGCCTTCCTCAATTAGTTTCTTTTTCAAATAGGATACAGCCCCTTCAATCAGCGGAGCGCGGTCATAAACGGTGACAATCTCAACACCCTCTGGCAGACCTCTTTGGAGTTCAGTGAGTTTATCTTTGACGCGATTAATGACGTCTAAGGCGTTCTCCCCGTCGCGCATCACGACAATGCCCGCGACCGTCTCGCCTTCGCCGTTAAGCTCTACGATACCGCGCCGTAGCGCTGGGCCCTCAATAATGCGGGCAACATCAGATAAGAGAACGGGTGTACCGTCTTCTGCCAAGACAACCACTTGCTGCAAATCGAGCGCTGTTTTGACATAGCCGGAGGAGCGGATGACATATTCCGTCTCGCCCTGCTCAAGAACGCGACCCCCCACTTCGCTACTGGCAGCCCGAATAGCGCGGGCCAGTTGTTCAATAGAAATATCATAAGATTCGAGTTGATTGGGGTCGATCAAGACTTGATATTCTCGTTCAAATCCGCCGACAGAGGCGACTTCAGAAACGCCTTCCACGCCTGACAACTCTAGTTTCAAGAACCAGTCTTGCAGGCTTCGCAGTTCAGCAAGGTCCGTGTTGCCCGTCTTATCCACCAAGGCATATTGATAGACCCAGCCGACCCCTGTGGCGTCAGGGCCAATTTGCGGGACCGCATTATCTGGTAGCTCGGAGCCTAAACGGGAGAGGGCTTCAACGACGCGTGAGCGCGCCCAGTAAGGATCAACGCTATCCTCAAAGATAACATAGACAAAGCTTGTGCCGAACATAGATGAACCGCGAACATCTTTTGTTTTGGGAAGCCCTAAAAGATTTGTCGAAAGCGGATATGTCACCAAATCTTCGACAATCTGCGGTGACTGACCCGGAAACTCTGTGCGAATGATAACTTGCGTGTCAGTAAGGTCAGGTATGGCATCGAGCGGCATGTTTTTGAGCGACATCCATCCGCCAATAGCTAAAGCGATCGCCAAGACGGCAATGATAAGTTGATTGGCGATTGACCAACCAATCAGCTTCGCAATGGCTGATTTGGAGGGATCTTTGCCTGCGAGACTGTCTGGCTCAATTGGGATATTGCGTGTGGCCTCGCTCATGGCGTTGAGCTCTCAGTGGCCGTCATCATGGGGTCAGGCCATGGGATGACGCTGGCATCGGCGTTTGAATATGGGTTGGCGGGCAGTCCGCGGTCTTGGAGCCACAGGCGTCCCGTCTGAGTGTCGGAATAGAAAATAAGGCCCTTGGTTTTATATTGAGAGGGCGCGCCTAGGGTCAGCCAAGGATCAAGCGCGCTCATCAAATCCGAAAGTTGTAACGCCAGTGGCTCGCCTGACTCGTTCTCTTTGGCCCCGAAAATAGCGGTCTCAGCGGTGTCTAGAATTGGGGCAAGCTTTGATCCCTCAAAACGTGTCTGCAATCCGTCAATCAGAGTGAGCGCTGGGTCGAGGAAGTAAGGATCAATGGCATAACCATCAATCAGGGCTTCATGAAAATAAAGCGCCGTATCGACCATATGGTCAATCTGGCTGAGCGTCGTCGCATCAATCGGCAACTCAGATAGAGGCGTTGAACTATCAAAATTGGCGGCGGGGGCGCTGAGTTTTGAAAAGCCTTCCCGAAGATTAGATTCGGAATCCAGCATGAATTGTCCGCTCGCAACAATGCGATCTCCGGAACTGAGGCCTGATAAGACTTGGGTGCGCCCGCTGACACTGGAGCCAATCTTAATGTCGCGGGATTCAAAGCGTCCATCGCCCAAAGCGAGTATAACATGAGCGCCGCGAGAATCGCGCAAGACGGCTTGGCTTGGTACAGATAATTGAGCGCTGGATGTCTCTGATGGCTCCGCTTCAAATAGGATGTCCGCATAGGCTCCAGGGCGAAGGCTACCCGAGCTATTATCTACACTAATCCTAACCTGTGCTGTGCGGGTTTTCGTATCAATTGTCGGGTAAATGTAATCGACCTGACCTATTGTGGCTGCGTCAGGTGCGCTCTCAAATGTCAGAGTCGCAGTTTTACCTATCGTCATAGATGGCAGGTCGGATTCCGGCACGGAGGCAATGACCCAGACCTTATCATAGGCTTGTAATTTCACGATGGGATCACCCGGTTTGAGGTAATCTCCGTCGCGCACCATAAGTTCGGTCACGACTCCCGCGCTTTCGGCATAAACTGGCACGCGCTCAATGACCTCGCGCGTCTCTGTCAGGCGCTCAATCAGGCTTTCCTGCATGCCTTTGGATTTCAGTCTTTGGCGCACAGAAGCAATGCGGCGTTCATTCTCGATTTGCAGCGAAGCCAAATAATCCTTCTGCGCCGCGATTAAATCCGGTGTGTAAATGCTGTAGAGGCGCTGACCACGGCGGACGATATCACCCTCTGCGCGAACCGTGAGGCCATTGATCCAGCCTTCAAGCCGAGACGCCGCCATCGATTCAAGTCGCGTATTAGGCTCTACTGTGCCGTAGGCTCGCAGGTTTTGGGTAAAGTCCGATGTGCCAACCAAGGCGGTTCTAATGCCCATGGTCTGGATCATCTCAGGAGATACAGCCACAGCTTTATCCTGAGTGGGGGCGCCTTTTGCGGGTACAAGGTCCATCCCGCAAATCGGACAGCTTCCATTTGGGTCCTCTGAAATATAATGCGGGTGCATTGGGCATGTGTAAGAGGTACTTTCGGATTGCGCGCTCATGGATGACGTTTGTGCAGATTGTCCCGACTGCATAGCGGCGTGGTCATGTCCGGTGTCTAAAGCCGACCCGTTTTTGGAAGCAGGCTCGCATGCGGCCAAAATCACGGCGGCACTGAAGAGTAAGGCGGTTTTAAAATAAGTCATGATGTCACCAAGAGGCTGTTCATTTTAGCGATCATTTGGTCGCGCAGGCTTTGTTCTTTGACAATTTCAGATCGAAGCATAAGGATGGCAATTTCGCCGTCGATAAAGGGGGAATAATCACCGGTTCCGGCTTCGTAGCTAATCAGCTGGGCGGCAGTTTGCTCTTCAATGGCGCTGATTTTCTGCTCAATAATTCGGATATTTGCACTCGCGGTTTCTCGCCGCGCATCATATCGCGACCACTCGGATTGCAATTGCCGGGCTATCGCTGTGCGGCGCGCAAGGGCTGCGTTTCTATCGGTCTTCGCCGCGCGTAAATTAGGTTCTTGGCGCTTACCGGCCCAAAGAGGAATTGAAAAGGTCACGCCGCCTGAGACCCAATCTTCGCCGTCAAAATTAGAGCGCGGACCTTGGCCGGATTCGCGTTGCTGATATGTTAGATTGACGCCCCAATCCGGTTTAAAATCCGCCTCTGCGCGCTGGACATCGGCGTCTGAAACGTCAACAGCGGCGTCCGCGACACGGACCCCGTAAAAGGCCAATGCGTTCCCGGTCCAAGGCGCTCTCGTGAGCGCGGGAACATCCGTATTAGGAATGAAGCCGAGTAGATTGATAAGCTCTGCATTGATCTGTGCCTCGCGGCCGTCAAGCTCCGCTAAGGTTCTGGACACTTCCGTGCGCTCGACATCGACTTGCGCGAGACGAAACACCAGAGGGCGTCCCGCATTAATTTCTATGTCGATGATGTCTGCGAGTTCATCATATTTAGATTGCCGCTCGCGCGCATAGTCGCGCTGAACATCCAGACTATGTTTTTCAATCAGATAGACTAATAATTGTCCGCGAAGACGCGCAAATTGTTGGTCTCTTTCAAAATCCTGAGCGTCGGCTTGGCGCAGTGATTTAAGCGAATTGGCTTTACGCTCAGAACGGCTGGGGAGCGCCTGACGAATTCCCACCGCCTTATTAGACGGTAGATATTCTGAAAATGACGGGTCGAAAAGCGGTACGTTATTCAGCTGCAAAGAAACAACAGGATCCGGCAGTCCAAGCGCGCCTTCAGCCCGCTGGCGGTTCGCCTCGGCGCTCAAATTGAGCGCGTCCAATGATGGATGTAGGCGTAGCGCATCCTCTAATTCAGAAAATGAAGACATCCGCGTCGGCGCTTTTTGACTCTGAAAAGACGATTTTGGTGCTGATTCAATGAGATCAACAGCATAGTCCGTGTCCTGTGCGCTTACCGCTAAAGGCAAACATAGGGCGCTAATGCCGCCGAATAGGGCAGATAGGATAGCGGCGCGTGGCCGGATAGTGCGTAATGATGTGTGGCGGATATACATCCGAAATTCTCCAGTTAAACAGGCAAATAGGCTCAGAGACGAACTCTAAGCAGTTAGGCTGTTTGGAGATTAAATGAGGAGCGTGTCGAAGCGCGCGATCGGGCTATCCGTAAAGCGCGAGGCCGGCTCTATCGGCGGACCCGTAATTCGCAAAAGACGCATTTCAGGACGCGGTAATGCGTGCGGTGCATTTATCAGAGCAATATGGGCCGCATCAGAATGTGTCTTGGTGATGGGATCAGTATCAACTGTGAACGTCGAGGATACAGCGCAATCATCGCAAGATGTGCAGTATTTTTCGGGGGTCTGCGTAACAGCATCACTCGATAGCGTCTTCTCAACCGTGTGGCAGGGCGGCGCAGCCGCTTCAGTCATTTGGACGGAATGAGGCGCATCTTCGACATGGCCCGTGACGCAACAGGCCATAACCGGCGTGGCCATCATAATGATGGCCGCAAATAGGCATAAGACTGTCGAAATGACTCTCATGCTTGCATCATAGCGTAAAAAGATTAAGAAAGTAAATACCCCTATGGGGCATAACTGCATAGTAGAATTAGAAGTCATTATATGTCTGCGCATTCGCCTAAAACCATCAACCGCCTCAAAAGAATTGAGGGTCAAGTTCGCGGCATTATTAAAATGCTCGAAGATGAACGCTATTGTATCGATGTTCTCA
>JBMYWT010000110.1:253-6179 GCA_049607665.1 Maricaulaceae bacterium | reverse complement strand
TATAATTTAACATAGTATCTGCGTCTGAAACCTCAAATGGGTCAACTGGGCAATTGTCGTCAAAATCAGATTCGATGAATGTTTTTTTAATTTTACCATCGTCGACCAGCATTGAATATCTCCAACTACGATAACCAAAACCAAGGTTGTCTTTATCCACTAACATTCCCATTTGCCGCGTAAAATGACCCGAGCCATCTGGTAATAAAAATACGTTTTTTCGATTTTGTGAAAGTCCCCATTGGTACATAACGAAAGCATCATTTACGGATAAACAAATGATTTCATCAATGCCTTCGGCTTTAAAATCTTCGTATAGTTCTTCGTAACGTGGCAAATGGCTTGTAGAGCATGTTGGTGTAAAGGCTCCGGGGAGGGCAAATAAGACGACACGCTTTGCGCCGAAAATTTGATTTGATGACAGTTCCTTCCAAACGAATGGGTTTGTGCCGTCAATTGTTTCATCTCTTACGCGTGTTTTAAACGTAATTTGTGGAACGTGAGTACGCATGAGTTTCACCATTTATTATTAGAATAATTCTAATAATAAATGGTGAAACTATTGTCAATAAATAATGCAAACACCACATTTGAAAACCCTTTGTTTCACAAGCAAACTGCAATTTAGAAATCAGCATGTATTAAAACGAAAATTGTTTCTGTACTCATAAGTATTACAACTATGAAACACTTTAATTATTTTCAAGAATTAGTCGGTTACATGTTCAGCAGCGCCAGTGTTTGAAAATGTATCAAGTTCTTTGAAAAAAATTATATACTCATAGCAAAGTGTGATTTCACTCTTCTCGGGATCATAAAAAGCATTAGCTTCACCGCAGCTTTCTGCGGTGATAGATAAGGGCCGTTTTAAAACATAACTGCTTTCGAAATATTTTGCCGTCTCTTCCATATAAGCTGTCCGCATGAGGAAGTCTTTTGCCGGTAAATGTTCCTTGCTGGCGGGTGCATATGTAACTGTGATTGGGTGTTTTGAAATGCCTTCATGCGGTTTCAAAACACGTGTCCAATCTCGCGTTATACGATCCAAATCATCTGGGCAGTATTCTGCACGCTCATCACTTAATTCTGCGGCTTCGGCGAGATCATCAAAGCTCTCACTAAGCCCGTATAGGTAACAGACTTGGCGGTAGGCGCGCTGGACGTCTAGGTCATGCTCATCATCAAATTGAAAGTCTTCTTTGCGGGCCGCGCCAAGATCATCCATCAGGAAGTAACCTTCCGCTGCTGACGCAACCGCCTCAATCATATGGTCCTTGTCAGAGCCGAGGAGGAGCATGGCCGCAAGATTATCTGCGGCGTCTTCTTCTTGGCCTAAAATTGGGATATCAAATTGATCAATGAGGGCGTGACCCATTTCATGGAACAGCGTATCTAATATATTGCCGCCAACAAATTCCGTTTTCAGGTTTTCTTCGCTCAATTCAAGATCGTGTCCGGCATCGGCATTTTGGCAGGCCGCAAGGTTCATTGAGCCGATAAAAACGGCTTGCGTCAAGCCAAAGCGTAATGCTTGTAATTTAGCCATGGCGGTGATGGCAATCAGGCCGTTTAAATATCGCCAGAGACGTCTTCGCGAGGTTCAACAAGCCAGTGCTTCATGGGCTTACCTGAGCAATTGGCAAGACGCAGGCGAGGCGGCGATGTTAACTGGCGCGTCACATCAGATTTATGAACACCTTTGGCAACGAAAAATATTTCACATTCCTTTGGCTCAATCGCCATATCCATACATTCATCCAGATCACTTTTTTGATCTGATTTTGACGTCTCATATTTGGCTGGAAGATAGGCCAATGTGTAACCGGGAGGCGCATTGGCCTCGTCAGGTGTTTCGCCGTCAAGCTGTTCGAGCCAGTTTTCCATATTCGATACGGTGGCCGATTTCGTCGCAAGTTCAGTACCGCGGCAAGCGCGCTCGGCAGCGGACATTGTTTCGCAAGCCGTCAAAGCAATACATGCGCCAATGACAACAGGCGGCATGGGGAATTTAAAGTGTGTCATGATTGTTTATATAACTTTTCTGCGTGAGTTTTCAGCGCGTGGGCTGTCTCATCGAATGCAATTTTTACCCACGGGCCAGCAAAGCGCATAACGTGTATTCCATTGGGGCCTAAAAAGGCGTCGGTGGAATGATATTTACAGCTCTCTGGGCCAGTGGCTTCCAGAATTTGATCACGGCGAGCAGGGTAGGGCCATTCGTCGTAATGCGGCAGTTCCCAAGACAGAAGCTTCTCTTTCTCATTTGCGCAAACAAATTCGCAATTTTCGAAAAACTCCCCTTCAATAATGTAGTTTTTAAGCTTCATATTGACGGGGGCTCCCATCTCAAGTGTAGAGCTACACTCAACACAGAACGGGTTCCAGTTGCCATAGTTTTCCATATCGATCAAGATCTCCCACACTAAAGAAGCGGGGGCATTTATTTCGACGGTTTCAGACACAACTAAGGCGTCTGGGTTGAAAGCTGTTTCCGGAGCTGTTTGGTCAAGCATAGTGTCTCTCAGTATCAATTATTGGTTAAAATCTATTGAAAATTAGTTGGCTCCTGCCACCCATTGTGCAGAAAAACCGTTCTCATCTATTTTGCCGTCAACAATGGCGCGCGGCTCAGAGCGCGTGTAGCAAATGCGCCAGCCAACAGCCGTCTTGCGGTAGCGATCCGTGTAAAAGCTGGCGAGCATTCGAAAGGTTTTTGCGCGCGGATCGTATGTGGCAAAGCCCAAATTCCACCGCCCGTGCGCCGTATTACCTTGAATGGATATCTCGCCATTATGCCCGTGGTGTACATCCACAATCGGCGTGCTTGCGGCCATGGTTTCAAAGATGTTGACGAGGCCGTCGAGATCGAACGTGCCGATGGGCGGGAAATCAATCTCGGCATCTTCGGTGAAACAGGCGCGCATAGCGGCCACGTCTTTGGCATCGCAGGCGTTGAGGTATCGCGCCTTGAGTTTGCGGATGTCGCTTTCGGCTTCGAGTTTTTCAAGGCGGGCTTCAATATCACTCATAATTTTATCACTTCTACAGTTGGGATAGGGTGGTCCGCCGCGCCCGTCCAGCGCCATAACATCGTCCCGCGATTATGGCCTGCCGTTTCGATATGGTTCTTATGTGAACCGCCAGACGGCGCAACGATCAAGGTGACAGTGCCGTCGTCATTTAACTCGGCTGATTTATTGTTCAGGTGGATTTGATGATGGCGATAATCCAGCGACTCCATCCAGACGTTATTAAGTTGGAAATTCCAACCTTCACAGTCGGGAATAGTGGCCGTAATCCGCAGCGCTTCGCCTTCGCCCAGTTCCCACCAGCCATGCAGGTAATAGATCATCGGATCGCCACCCGCTTTAAAGAACATGGCTTGATCGGCGGTCGTTAGGCTGTTTTTATGCTCTGCGCGAAACAGTTCCGCCCATTGCCGAAAGATAGCAGACGTGCCGCCGATAAAGGCTGGCACACGTTCGAGGGCAGAGGCAAGAGTTTCGGTGGAGAGTTCTTGCGGCGTGGTGGGTGCGTCTATCGTCTCAATGGTCACAGTCGCAGGCGCCTCTGCGGCCTTATCAAAAAACGTCTGACGGACGATCAAGATAGAGCTATCATCCGCGAGAGGGAGCCAGTTTTCACCATGCTTGTCTCTGGGCTTGTCTTTGGACACGATAATCTCAAATGAACCATCAGCCGCGCATTTTACGTCGCGAATATCAAGTTCGCCCGTCGAGGCCATCGTGCCGTCTACGGCGTAACGATTGGCTTTCGTCCCAAAGCTTAGGATCGGAACGCTCCCGCGTGTGCCGCGAATACGGTAGCTGTGCACGCCCGAAATCGTGGCGTTTTGATAGAAATTATCGGGGTTGTCTGCGCCGATTTTAGCGGTCGCATGAGAGGCTTGGTAGAAACTCGGGAAGGCGGGATCAGCGTTTTCAAGGTGCATATCAAGGCCGATACGCAAGAGGCGCGAGAGATATCGCACGCCTTCCGTTTCGTCTAATGCACTACCCGCCAACCCATCGGCAAACACAGCATTCCCTGCCTGTTCAAGGTTTTGACAAAACTCACGCCAGAGGGCATGAGTATTTGAAGGAGGCGCATTTGAAGACGGCTCGCTCATGGCGCCATATATTGGCCGCCATTCACATCCAATGTCGCGCCAGAAACCACGGCAGCAAAATCAGATAGGAAGTAAAGCACGGCTTTGGCGCAATCCTCTTCGGGCGGAATAATACCCAGCGGAATGCGTCCGGTGATTTCGCCGACGACTTCATCGCGCGCGCGGCCCGCCGCGACTTGCGCGTCAATATATCCGTAAACAGGCGCGCCGCCGATCCAGCCCATGCGGCAGGCGTTGACCCGCACGCCAAATTTGCCGAAATCCGTCGCCATATGTTTGGTCAGAACGTTCATGCCGCCTTTGCTGGCCGCGTAAGCTGCTTCGCCAGGGAAGGGGTTAACCGTTGCCATTGTCGACACATTGACAATCGCGCCTTTGTTTTGCGCTTGCATAGCGGGAAGAACAGCTTGCGACATTCTTAAGGCTCCGAGGCAGTTAATATCGTAAACGCTACCCCATTCGTTCGGGTCTGCGACATCGCAAGTCGCCCACGATCCGTGGTTATAGGCACTGTTGACGAGGCCGTCGATACGGCCAAATTCTTCAGCCACGGCCCCCGCGAGCGCTTTGCACTGCGCGGCATCTGTGACATCCGTTGAGAGCGCCACAGCGTCACCGCCAGCGGCTTTGATCTCTTTCACCACGCCGTCTAGGAAATCTTGATTGCGCGCGCCGAGACCGACTTTCGCGCCTTGCTCTGCGGCTATTTTGGCCATGGACTGCCCCATCCCGGGGCCAACGCCGCTTATTATGACAACTTTATCTTTGAGTAACATGCGTAAAACCTAGCGTAATTTTCTACGAATAAAAGTATAAAATGGTTCTATACTGGCTTGAATGCGTAGTATTATGGTATGATTAAGACGCAAGCCGTAATTTACGCGCCAAAGGGGAATATATGAGCCTTCCAAATAGAGACGAATTAGTGGCGGATGCCAAGGCCCAAACGGGCCTTGCCGATTTTGGCGACACATGGTTTTTCGCCAATATTGACGCGCTGATCCCCTCATTAAACGCGCAGGCCCAGCTTAGCGAAGCTGGCGTCTATGGCGCGCGTCATATGATTACGTCGGCGTTAGTCAACCGCCTGCGCCACGTACAGCTCATCAAAGATAATCCTGAAATTTTGAACGAAGAGGTTTCTGTCAAAGCCGTGCTGACAGGGCTGCCGCGCACGGGCAGTACGATGCTTCACCGTATGCTCGCCTCCGCGCCGAATTTAACGGGCGTTCGCTGGTATGAAACGCAGAACTATGTGCCGTTGGATGGGGAGAAACGCGGAGAGCCTGAACCGCGCCGTGAGGCAGCGAAAGGCGTTCTGTCTTATATGCTCGAAGCCATCCCCGAACTCATGTCTATCCACCCGATGGATATCGATCAAGCGGATGAGGAAGTCATTATTATGGGGCAGCTTTTCTCAAGTTCTATGATTGAATCAACATATTTCGTGCCTGATTACGCGCAGTGGCTCTCTCGCCAAGATCCGCGCAAGGCCTATGATGATCTCATTCAAATTTTGCAATCTCTTCAGTGGCAAGACCCGAGCCGTAAGGGCAAAGACTGGGTGCTGAAAACACCTGGGCATTTGATGGGACTTGGCACTGTTTTGGATGTATTCCCTGACGCCAAAATTGTCATGACGCACCGCGACCCAGTCTCGACCATTCCGTCATATTGCAGCATGGAAGCCAGTCTTTATAAAATGGGCAGTACCGAGATTTCAAACGCGGAGATTGGAACCTATTGGGTTCGGCGCCTCGCTGAATGGCTTGATCACTTCATGAAAGTACGCGAGAG
>JBMYWT010000110.1:0-243 GCA_049607665.1 Maricaulaceae bacterium | reverse complement strand
GGATTGGCTCGATAATTTCATGGCTGTGCGCGACCATGCAGGTAGCACGCGTTTCATTGATGTGAGCTATAAAGACCTGCTGGAATCTGCGGCAGAAATGGGCGCGCAGGTGCTTGAGAAAACAGGCATCCCGATGAGCACAGAGATTCAAAACGGTATGGAGGAGTGGATCGAAGCCAATCGCCGCGAACATCGCGCCGCGCATAAATATACGCTGGCGGATTTCGGCCTGAATAAAGATAC
>JBMYWT010000109.1:0-6209 GCA_049607665.1 Maricaulaceae bacterium | reverse complement strand
TTTGGGATTAACTTGCGAGGCGGGCACCTTCGTCTTTGCGGTAACTGCGGAGTTCTTCTGCAATCAAAAACGCAAGTTCCAAAGCTTGATCCGCATTTAGGCGCGGATCGCAATGTGTGTGATAACGCGAAGAGAGGTCTTCTTCACGAACAGCGCGCGCACTGCCTCCGATACATTCGGTCACATTTTGACCTGTCATTTCAAAATGCACACCGCCCGGCCAGCAGCCTTCGGAATGTAAAACCTGCATAAAGTTTTTAACTTCGCTCAAGATTTTATCAAATGGACGCGTCTTAAACCCGCTATCCGTTTTATGCGTATTGCCGTGCATTGGGTCACAAGACCAAACCACATGACGGCCCGCAGATTTCACAGCGCGCGCAAGCGTCGGCAAGCCTTGCGCAACTTTGTCATGACCATATCGCGCGATCAATGTCATGCGCCCGGCTTCGTTTTCAGGATTAAGCACATCCAAGAGACGCAGCAATTCATCAGGGTCTAAACCTTCGCCAATTTTCATTGCAATTGGGTTTTCAATGCCCCGGAAAAACTCGACATGCGCATGGTCAAGCTGGCGTGTTCTATTGCCAATCCATAGCATATGCGCCGAGGTATCATACCAACGGCCCGTCGTACTATCGATGCGTGTCATAGCTTCTTCATATCCCAAAAGGAGCCCTTCATGGCTGGTGTAATAATCTGTGGCGGCCATTTGCGGCGTGCTCTGCGGGGTAACGCCGCAAGCTTCCATGAAATCCATAGCGTCAGAGATTTTTTCGCAAAGCTCGCTATATTTTTGCGTTGTTTCGCTATTGCCTACAAATCCCAAAGTCCACTTATGGATATTGCGAAGATTGGCATAACCACCTGTTGAGAAGGCACGAATAAGGTTAAGCGTAGAAGCTGACTGCCCATAAGCTTTCAAAAGGCGCTCTGGATCAGGAATACGGTCTTCAGGCGTAAAAGCCATGCCGTTAATATTGTCACCACGATAGCTCGGAAGCGTAACGCCGTTACGCTCTTCGATCGGTGAACTACGCGGCTTACCAAATTGCCCGGCAATACGGCCAACTTTAACAACAGGTTGCCCTGCCCCATAAGTCAGAACAACAGCCATTTGCATCATTACTCGGAACATATCGCGCAGATTATCTGGGTGAAACTCCTTAAAACTCTCGGCGCAATCACCTCCCTGCATAAGGAAGGCTTTGCCCATAGCGACATCTGCCAAACGATCTTTTAGCTTCCGCGCTTCGCCTGCGAATACAAGCGGCGGATAGCCCTTTAGGGTTGTCTCAACATTATTAAGATGATCCGTATCCGGATAATCATTTGGGATATGTTTAGCGGGTTTATCGCGCCACGTTGAGGGGGTCCATTTGGTCATATTGAGCCTAGCCGGTTTAAATCTTCAAAACAGCCGCCAATATAGCATGATAATTTCTGTTTTGCCTATAATGAGTTTGCGTTTTGCAATATTTTTCTACGCCTCATGGCCCGTAAAAATACATGTTAGCCATTTTTAAGACGTCCAAGCCACTTCATTGGCGCGACATCCTTTAGCGGCAGCTCTGCAATAGCGGAATTTATGGTTTGTCTTGTTACGGGATGGCTCCAAAAAGGGGCAATTTCCGATAAGGGAAACAAAACAAAGCCGCGAGACATCATACGCGGGTGCGGGATAATGATATCACGCGTATCTATATGCGCGCCTTTAAAGTCGAGCAAATCCAAATCAAGCGTGCGCGGAGCGTTTTTCACACTACGGCGTCGGCCAAATTCAGCTTCGATTTCATGCAGCAGCTCAAGTAATGCCAAGGCTTCGCCGTCATATTCAACCTCTGCGGCCGCATTGATGTAATCTGGATGCCCGCATCCAGGCGGCCAAGCTGGGCTTTGCCAAAGCCCCGATACTTTAATCGCCTTTACGCCGCGCGCCTTAAGCGCTTTTATAGCGCTGCGAAACGTCTCATGCGGCACAGATAGGTTCGCCCCCAGTGCGATATAAATGGAAGAGTTTTGCGCCATATAGCTTACCATTTTTAAATCTCGCCTTGGCGCAATTTGGTTGAAAATATGCTATATCTCTATACGTCTTGCGCATAAAGACAAACAAACTTACGGGATGAATGGGGCACCTTATGTTTTCAGAACCGCACAGAGATTGCGATAAATGTCCCCGCCTACGAGAGTTTTTACTCGGCCTACGCGAAACACATCCTGATTATTATAATGCGCCAGTCCCGAGTTTTGGTGACCCTGATCCAGCCCTTTTAATTGTAGGCCTTGCGCCGGGAATGCATGGAGCTAACCGTACTGGACGCCCATTTACAGGAGATTGGGCGGGTGATCTTCTTTATGCCGCCATTGAAAAGTACAACTTCTCGGAAGGCAGATATGGCGGCGAAGCCGATGATGGATTGGAAATGCGCGGCGCGATGATTACCAATGCGGTGCGGTGCCTACCGCCGCAAAACAAACCCATAGGGGCAGAATGCACGAGTTGCCGCCCTTTCCTCACCGATCAAATCGAAAGCCTTACATCGCTCAAAGCTATATTATGCCTTGGGAAAATTTCACATGATAATACGGTTAGAGCGTTAGGACTTAAGCTAAAAGACTACCCCTTCGGCCATCATAAAATATATGAGCTTGGCGGCGGCAGGCGGCTTTATTCCAGCTATCATTGCTCACGCTATAACACGAATACGAAACGCCTTACTGAAGACATGTTCATGAAAGTTTTCAAAGACATAAGAGCCTATGTTGATGCGTAATTGAGGCTAGCCTTTTTCGCGCATTAACCGTGCTTTTTGCTTTTGCCAATCGCGCTTCTTTGACGTCTCACGTTTATCGACATTGCTCTTGCCTGTTCCTAAGCCGATAAGAAGTTTCACCTTACCATCATTATTGAAATAGAGCTTAAGCGGCACAATTGTGCGCCCTTTACGCTGTGTTTCGCCCATTAACGTATTAATTTGACGGCGTTTCAACAGTAATTTTCTATGACGGCGCGGATCATGATTAAACTGACTGGCCGGCGCATAAATCGGGAAATTCGCATTAATCAAATACGCTTCATCACCTTCGATTGACGCATAGCTCTCAGCGATATTAGCACGCCCTTCACGCAGGGCTTTCACCTCTGTGCCGACAAGCATAATGCCTGCTTCAAAGGTATCCTCAATCGCATAATCAAAACGCGCACGTTTATTTTCTGCGATAAGTTTCCCGGGAGTGTCCGCCTTCTTTGCCATTAGCTATACGTTACGCCCGCACGGTCCATAGCGCTTTTCACGGCTAGTTTTGTTGGCTCAGAGCTTAGTGTGATCGGCAGCCTTACATCGGTCGTCATTTTACCCATCAAGCTAAGGCCGTATTTGGCCGGCGCCGGACTTGGGTCGAGGAACAGATCTTTGTGCAGGCGGTCAAGGCGTGCATGCACCTCGCGCGCCTGTGCAAATTTACCAGCCTGACACAGTTCATGAAATTCCGCATAGGCTTTCGGCGCAACGTTAGAGCCAACAGAGATCGCGCCCTTACCACCATGCGCGGCATGTCCAAGGGCGGATGGGTCATCACCAGAAAGCTGAATGAAATCTTCGCCGCAGCGGTCTATTAAACCCGTCACGCGCGTCACATCACCCGTTGCATCCTTACAGCCGATAACCGTTGGCAGTTTCGCCAAACGCCCCATTGTATCATTTGTGATATCAACAACGCTGCGGCCTGGAATATTGTAGACAACAATCGGGATATCTACGGCTTCGCTAATGGCTTTAAAGTGCTGATAAATGCCTTCCTGGTTCGGCTTATTATAATAAGGCGTAACAACAAGCGCAGCGTCTGCACCCAATGTTTTGGCGTGCTGAGCGTATTTAATAGAGACAGTGGTCTCGTTAGAGCCTGCGCCCGCAATGATCGGCACACGCCCCGCCGCTGCTTCTACGCAGAGCGCGATAACGCGTTGGTGCTCTTCATCAGATAATGTCGCCGACTCACCCGTCGTACCACAAGGTACAAGAGCATGTGTTCCATTATCGATTTGCCAATCGATAAACTCTTGGAAGGCCTTTTCATCAACACGCCCGTCTTTAAACGGCGTAACCAATGCTGTGATGGAGCCATATATCGTTGGGGTCATTGTGATCACCACTAAATTGAGGCGAATTTTACGCCCAAAATTACAAAACTACTTTATTTCGATGCTCATAGCTTTCTTCTATTGCTCTGCGCAAGTAGAGCCTTACTATGAAATCAAAATTATTCCGTTTAAGGAAAAATAAGTCCCTTTTAACTATACGGCAGACTATGCAGAGCATTCTTGTTCAAATAAAGGCCATGTGGATTTCGGCCATTATAATCCTATTCACGTCCATGAGTATGACACCTCATGCGGCGGCTGAGGTCCCTTCGCCGCGCCTAAAACCGATTCCGGTTAATCTGTCGTCGATTTTAACAGACGAAGACGCTCGCATTTTCCGCAAAGGCGTCAGCGCTGCCAAAAGCCGCAAATGGAAAACACTCAATTGGGCGATTTCCAAAACGGCGCATCCAACGGCCAAAGATTCTCTACGCTGGCTACGGGCGTATCGGGATCCGAATGTCTCTTTTAATGAGCTTAATTACGTCATCACCAATTTAAATGATTGGCCGCGAATGACGCCTATACGCAAAAAGGCCGAAGTTAAGCTCCTACGAAAACCGTCCCTAATTTCAAACCCAGTCGCTTGGCTTGAGCAAACAGAGCCTGTCTCTGGCGAAGGCCGTTTGGCGCTTGCCAATGCCTATTACCGCCAAGGGCAAATGGCGCAGGGAGATAAGTGGCTTAAATATGCATGGCGCGAATCAAAGCTCACACGGGATTTGCAGCGCCAGATATATAAACGGCACAAAGACCGCCTCACACCCGAAGATCATCAACTCCGCGCTGATTATCTTATTTGGCTGGGGTCACGTCATTACGAAAAGGCACGCGGCCTCTTAAGTCTCATGCCGAAAGATCAATCCAAGGTCATGAACGCCCGTATGCGGATCAACCGCAATGCGCGAGGCATGGACGCCGCGATTAAAGCCGTTCCGAAATCTCTTTTAAACGACACAGGTTTTCTATATGAGCGCGCACGTTGGCGCCGCCGTAAAAAGGACAAGCCTTACGCCCTGCCCGTTTACAAGCAAATCACTTCTCCGCCTTTGTCAGAACAGGGGAAAAAGAAACTTTGGACGGAACGTAAAATCATGGCTTATTGGGCCATTGAGAAAAAGAAGTTCAAAGACGCCTATGAGCTAACACAAAACCACGGTTTCACACGCGGCGCGCAATTTGCCGAAGCGGAATTCCTAGCGGGCTGGCTCGCGCTTACTAAGTTAAACAAAGCTGATGATGCTTTTACCCATTTTTCTGCTTTGCGTAATGGTGTGACTTTCCCTGTATCGCTTAGCCGCGCGGGTTATTGGCAAGGCCGAGCCGCCGAGAAACAAGGTAGCGGCGCGGAAATTTATTATGCGGATGCGGCGCGCCATGTGAATACATATTACGGCATGTTGGCGGCGCAAAAGCTTAATGTGTCTTCGGCCTATATTATCTTACCGCCTGAACCTATCACGACATTTACAAGTCTGTCCTTTGACGCCGACCCACGCGTTACGGCTATGAAATTATTTGGCGAAGCAAAGTCAGAGCGCAATTATACGCATTTCTCATTCTACTTAGATGATGAATATGATGATCCTGCGGAGCTATCGCTGCTCTCACAACTCGGCGCATCCTTTGGTTTTATGCGTCCCTCCATCAGAGCTGCTAAGCAAGCGTCTCGCTTGCAAACCATGCTAACAGATTCGGGCTACCCTCTTATTCCGGCGATCCAAAAATTGCCCGCTAAATTTGACAAGGCCTTTGTTTACGCCATTGCGCGACAAGAGAGCGAATTTAACGCCAAAGCCGTAAGCCACGCCAAAGCCTATGGCCTCATGCAGATGATCAACGGAACAGCGCGCAGCACGGCTCGCCGCCATAGAATTTCCTATTCGCGCTCGCGTATGACGTCGGATATTAATTACAGCGCCACGTTAGGCGCACATCATTTGAACGACCTTTTAAAGGACTTTGACGGCTCTTATATTCTCGCAGCAGCGGCTTATAATGCAGGCGGACATAGAGCCCGCAAATGGATCAAAACTTACGGAGATCCACGCAAAGGACAAATTGA
>JBMYWT010000108.1:0-6302 GCA_049607665.1 Maricaulaceae bacterium | reverse complement strand
TCTTCGTTTTGGCCTTCGCTGAGAACCGCCCAGGGGGTTCGGATGACTTTATCGTCTTCCTTGTGCCGGGCCTGATTATGCTTGGTATATTAAATAATGCCTCGGCCAATAGTTCGTCCTCTATAATGACAGGCAAGTTAATGGGCGCGATTATTGATGTGCTCATGCCGCCGCTCTCGCATGTTGAACTCGCACTGGGGTATATTGGCGGAGCTGTAACGCGCGGCGTTGTTGTCGCCATTTTCACAGCCATTGTTCTCTCGCTCTTTGCGCCGCTGTTTCCGATACATTGGTGGGCCGTGCTCTATTTCGGCCTTAGCGCTGCGTTTATGCTGGGGATGATCGGGCTGCTATCTGGCGTCTGGGCCGAGAAATTTGATCAACTGGCCGTCGTTAATCAGTTCATCATTCTGCCGCTCTCATTCCTGTCAGGTACATTTTATCACATCGATATATTGCCGCCGCTGTTTCAGAAAATATCCATGGCGAACCCGCTGTTCTATCTGATCGACGGTTTCCGTTACGGCTTCATCGGGACGGCCGACAGTAATCTACAGGTCGGCGTTATTCTTGTTGCTGTTCTCAACGTTCTTTTATTCTTCACCTGCCTGCGCGTTCTTAAGTCCGGCTGGCGTTTAAAGGCTTAGACTTTTTCTAATTTATAATGGAGGCCAATATGGCTGCGAATGATCATCTTTACGATTGCTACTCCCCACCCCCGCAAGAATTTGTGCGCGGCGAAGGTGCTTATCTTTACACAGAAGACGGCGATAAATATCTCGATTTCATCGCAGGTATTTCCGTCAACGCCTTTGGCCACAGCCATCCGAAAATGATCGAAACGATCAAAGAGCAATCCGAGAAGCTTTGGCATCTCTCGAACATGTTCCGCGTTCAGGGGCAGCACGAGCTAGCCAATAAATATTGCGAGGCTCTACCATTCGCGGACAAAGTATTCTTTACAAACTCAGGCGCTGAAGCGGTTGAGTGCGCAATGAAAACGGCGCGCAAGTTTCATTATGATAACGGACAGCCAGAACGCTACGACATTATCACTTTCACTGGCGCCTTCCACGGACGGACATTCGCGACGATCAATGCGGGCGGTAATCCGAAATACCTCAAGGGTTTCGGCCCGCAGCTTCCAGGTTTCATCCACTTGCCCTTCGGCGATCATGACGCGCTGAAAGCGGCGATCTCTGACACAACGGCTGCGATCCTCGTCGAACCCGTGCAGGGCGAAGGCGGCTTACGTCCGTTGCCTGCTGAGTGTCTGCGCGGTCTTCGCGAGATATGCGACGAGCAAGGCATCCTCCTTATATATGATGAAGTTCAATGCGGCGCGGGCCGTACAGGTAAGCTCTTCGCGCACCAATGGGTCGACGGCGCAGAACCGGACATCATGGCAGCGGCCAAAGGTATTGGCGGCGGCTTCCCGCTCGGCGCGTGTATCGCATCTGGCAAAGCAGCAGCAGGCATGATCCCTGGCACACATGGCAGCACCTACGGCGGCAACCCAATGGCGATGGCCGTGGGCAATACCGTGTTTGATTTGATGACCGAAGAAGGCTTCCTCGAGCAGGTCGTCAAAACAAGCAATTTCCTCAAGCAACAATTTGAGGGCCTGAAAGACCGCTTCCCTGATGTCGTCAAAGAAGTGCGCGGCAAGGGCTTGCTCATTGGATTGCAGCTTAAGAAAAGCCCAATTCCTGTGCGTAAAAACGCGCTCGACCGTAAACTCTTAATCGGCTCTGCTGGCGATAATGTCTTGCGTATGGCGCCGCCACTGATTATCGACGAGACCCATATTCGTGAGGCCATAGAGGTTCTCGCGGCATGTTTCGAAGAAGCAAGGTCAGAACCGGATGTCGACTTATCGTAATTTTCTTTCGCTCGCAGACATAGACGCAAGCGAGCTACGTGCCATTTTAGACGAAGCCCATGCGCGGAAACGTGCGCGGGCCGATTGGCCGAAAGGAAAAACGGACAGTGATGCGCCCTTGGGTGGGCGCACACTCGCACTGATTTTTGAGAAAAGCTCCACCCGTACGCGCTTCTCATTTGATATGGCCATGCGCCAACTCGGCGGCAGCTCTATAACCGCCACCAGCAATGATATGCAGCTCGGACGGGGCGAAACCATCGAAGACACGGCGAAGGTGCTCTCGCGTTTCGTTGACGGGCTTATGCTTCGCGCTAATTCTCACGAAACTCTGACGGCGCTGGCGCATAACGCGACCATTCCCGTCATCAACGGCCTGACCGATTATAATCACCCCTGCCAGATCATGGCCGACCTGCAAACGCTTGAAGAACGCGGCGGTGACTTGTCCGATATGACGCTAAGCTGGGTGGGCGACGGGAATAATGTCGCTGTGTCATTCATCAATGCTGCGCCGAAATTTGGTTACAAACTCCGCCTGTCATGCCCCGAAGGCTACGCCGTCTCTGGGCAAATCGTCGAAGCGGCGCGCAATGCGGGCGGAGATATCATAACGGAAACCGATCCGCTCAAAGCCTGCGAGGGTTCCGATGTCGTGATTGCTGATACATGGGTTTCGATGGGCGATACGGACGCGGATCAACGCATGAGCGACCTCGCGGATTATCAAGTCAATGACGCGCTGATGAACGCGGCAGCTAAGTCGGGAACATTCCTGCATTGTTTGCCTGCACATCGCGGCGAAGAGGTCAGCACTTCTGTGATCGACGGGCCGCAATCGGCTGTGTTTGACGAGGCTGAAAACCGCCTCCACGCGCAAAAGGCCATCATTAAATGGTGCTTTCAGCTATGAGTAAAATTCTCGAAGTCGGCATTCTCGGCGGCGATGGCCGTATGGGGCAGGAAATTATCCGCGCTCTACATGCCAATCCGAACGCGCGCTTAGCCGCTGCGCTCACTGCGCCAAGCTCTCCGAATATTGATACAGACGCGGCGAAACTCGCGGGGCTACAGGCGAGCGGCGTTATGCTGACGTCTGATACGAAAGCCGCCCTTGACGCCTGCGATGTGATGATCGATTTCTCGCAGCCTCGCGCTGCGATTGATACGGCGCTGGCCATGCACGGTACGCGCTGCCAAACATTTGTGACGGGCACGACGGGTTATACCGATGTCGAGGAAGCCGCGTTAATGGCGGCGGCGGATACGATCACGCTACTGAAATCAGGGAATTTTTCGCTCGGCGTGAACTTGCTGGAGGCCCTGACGGAACAAGCGGCCCGTGCCCTCGGCAAAGGCTGGGACATTGAAGTGCTTGAAATGCATCACCGCCACAAAGTTGACGCGCCCAGCGGCACAGCGCTTATGCTCGGCAAAGCCGCTGCCAAAGGACGCGGCGTTGATTTGGCGGATGTTCAGGTGCCCGCCCGCGAAGGCCGAGGCGACCCGCGCGCCGAAGGCGAAATCGGATTTGCAGCCCTACGCGGCGGCGGCGTCATTGGCGCGCATGAGCTCCGCATCGCCAGCGAACTTGAAATGATTACATTATCCCACGACGCCTTCGATCGAAGCGTTTTCGCCACAGGCGCCGTCACCGCCGCCCTCTGGGCCGAAGCTCAACCCAAAGGGTTTTACACCATGCGTGATGTGCTCGGGCTTTAGCTTTTGAATATTTTTAAAACAGCGCTGCTCTCAACCGCTATCATAGAAGCGGTGACGCTGCTGTTTCGCTTTGGCCTGAAAATGGAATCCACGCGCGATACAGGTTTTATGAAAGTCCTGACATTTGGCTTTCGTATTCACCATGGTTATGTGGGCGTCGTTATTTTATTGCTCTGCCTACTTTTACGCAAACGCCTCTTAGGTAAAAAAATGAGGAAATGTTTCACCCTGCTCTGCGGGCTAGCCATAGGCCTCATCGCCTCAGACCTCATCCACCACTTCCTCGTCCTCTGGCCCCTAACAGGCGACCCGCAATTTCATTTGAGGTATCCGAGTTAGGTGGTGATTGAGGTCTTTATTCTATTTTGAATATTTTTCTTCAAAATTTAAGACACTTCCGTATTCTTCTTTTACTCGTTTTTGTACCTTGCGCATCATATCGCTTCCGCGTTCAGGCCAGCCTTTTGCTTCAAACATTTCGACAAAGCCGCCAAAGTGTTCATTTGCAATTTTTGAAATAATTTTTGCGTCCCAGCCAGGCGGCTTAGATGATTTTTGATCTGAATCGGCGCGATGTTCGTCACGCCATTGAGCTGCAATTTTCTTTAGGTCTTCAACTTTATCTTCAGGTATTTTCACGGTTACTTTTTTCATGGCTTGTTCCTTCGGTTGAGCCATGAGGTAACAGATATGAAATCTAAGTCAATCGTAAAAGTCGTACTTGTACGATATTTATGGCATTCAAGCTTTCCAACCCCAATGCAATGCTGCAATTCCGCCCGTGTAATCCTGATACCCTACGCGCTTAAAACCATTGTCTTCGATCATTTGCGCGAAGGTGTCTTGGCGTGGGAAGCGGCGGATGCTCTCCACTAGATATTGATAGCTTTCTTTATCCCCTGCGAGCAATCCGCCGAGGGGCGGGATGACGTTAAAGGAATAGGCGTCGTATATGGTGCGCAGGATTTTGGCGGGTGGTGTGGAGAACTCCAGTACAAACAATCGCCCGCCCGGTTTTAATACGCGCCAAAACTCACGCAACGCTTGGGGGCGGTCTGTGACGTTGCGTATCCCAAAGGCGATGGTCACGGCATTGGCGCAGGCATCGGGAAAGGGAAGGCTTTCCGCGTTCCCGCACACGCGCTCCATGCGCAGGCCTGCGTCCTTTTTCGGGTCAATCCCCGCGATTAACATTTCGGCGTTAATATCGCAGACGATGGCTTTGGCGGGATCGCCGCCGCGACGCAAACGCGCCTCTTCGGATTTCCTCAAGAATGCCCGCGCGAGATCGCCCGTGCCGCCCGCGACGTCGATCAACAGCTCACCCGGTTGCGGGTTCAGCTTGGTGATCGTCATGTCTTTCCACAGGCGGTGAATGCCCATAGACATGGCGTCATTCATCAGGTCGTAATTGGACGCGACACTATCGAACACGCCGCGCACACGGCCTTGTTTGTCGCCCACGGGGACTTCTTCGAATCCAAAATCGATTGTCTTTTCGTTCATGAGGTCTATCTGTCATAAAACGCGCTTGATGACTATAGGACGAAATTGCACATGATGAAGCATGCCTGAACTGCCCGAAGTTGAAACGGTACGCCGAGGTCTCTCGCCTGTGATGGAGGGGGCGGTGTTCGCGCGCGTTCAGTTAAATCGCCCAAATTTGCGCTTTCCGTTTGCGGAGGGTTTTGCGGAGCGTTTGACAGGCGCGAAGATAGAAAGCCTGACGCGGCGGGCGAAGTTCCTTCAGGCGTCACTGTCAACGGGAGAGCGCCTGTTTATGCATTTGGGGATGTCGGGGCGTTTCACGATTGACGCGCATACACCTGGTGATTTTGTCCGCGCGCATGACACCAACCCGAAACATGACCATGTGATCTTTGAGATGAATAATGGCGCAGTGATTACCTATAATGATCCGCGCCGCTTTGGATTTATGGAGCTGATTGGCGCAGGCGAGCCCTATCGCCTCGATCATATCGGGCCAGAGCCTTTGGGGAATAGTTTTAGCGCGCCTGTGTTACGTGAAGCGCTTAAAGGAAAAAAGTCTAAGATCAAAGCGGCTTTGCTTGATCAGAGCGTCGTGGCGGGATTGGGCAATATATATGTCTGCGAGGCTTTGTTTCGTGCGGGCATATCTCCGACGCGCGCAGCAGGACGCCTAACTGTGGCTGAAACGCAGGCTCTGACGGGGCATATTAAAGACGTTTTAACCGACGCCATTAAGGCGGGCGGTTCTTCGCTTAAGGATTTTGCGGCCGCCGATGCGGCGCTAGGCTATTTCCAGCATAGCTTTGATGTCTACGGCCGCGAGGGCGAGCCGTGCAGCGCTTGCGCCAAACCTATCCACCGTATTGTCCAATCGGGCCGATCAAGTTTTTATTGCCGCACTTGTCAGCGCTAGGCCCAATCGTGTAAGCGGCCAGCAGAATAATCATAAGGATGAGGATAATCCCATGAATTACGAAATGATTGAAGTCACGCGTGAAGGCGCAGTTGCCACGATCCGCTTGGACCGCCCCAAGGCGCTCAATGCGCTTTGCACGCCCATGATGATCGAAGTGGCGGATGCTTTGGCCGCTATCGAGGCGGACGCCGCCATTGGCTGCGTGATCTTAACAGGTTCAGAGCGCGCCTTTGCGGCGGTCGAAGTTTTCCCTGCACACTATGATGACACGGCATGGCGGGTCGATTTTTT
>JBMYWT010000107.1:0-6539 GCA_049607665.1 Maricaulaceae bacterium | reverse complement strand
CGCCGACCTCGCCAAGGGACACCCCGCCGCGCAAATTCGCGACGATGCGCTCTCACGCGCGCGATTTGAGTTTAGGTGGGAGGATCAATTTAACCTCTCCCTCGACCCCGAAACCGCCAAAGATTATCACGATCAAACCCTGCCCAAAGACGCACACAAAGTCGCGCATTTCTGCTCTATGTGCGGGCCGAAATTCTGCTCCATGAAAATCACGCAGGACGTGCGCGACTATGCCGACGGCCTAACGGATAATGAAAAAGCCGCGCTCTATCCCACACAAGAGGCGGGGAGCGGCTCCGCCGCGACAGGGACGCAAAAAGAGGCGCAAGAAGGCATGGATGAAATGAGCGAGAAGTTTAAAGAACTCGGCGGGCAGATTTATTTGAAGGCGGGGGAGTGATTTTTGTTTGAATAATGATTTTAGAAGGGCAACCCTCATTTGATTAGAGAGTATTGGACATTATGGTCTAATATTTTGATCATAGAAATAATTGCAATGAATGAAAATGTGACTGTTTTTACTGGATTATGAAGAGGTGGTAGGCTAGTTCATAGTAATTCAAATAAATATTTGGTTTTAGAAGAATTTGTTAGAATAGTAATTATGCCTTGTTTTTAGAACAGGATGTAAATGATTTAAAATTTAAGGATTATGTTTATGATTTCGTATATAAGGCAATTAAAGGAAGCTGTTAGTTTCGCCATTTCGGGCGTTATTTTTATGCTTTTTACTTTTAGTTCAGTAGCTCACGCTCAAGATGCTAATAAGGCGGTTATTGGAATTGGAGAAATTACAAGTAGTATTCGTGGTGCCGATCCATATAGTTTTCAAACAATGTTAGAAACTCAACTTATTAAAACAAATAAGTTTACTGTTATCGAGCGCAATCGATTAGCCGAAGTTCTGAAAGAGCAAGGTATGTCACAAGCGGGTCTGATTGATAGTGATTTAGAAATTGGTGGAATTGAAGGAATCGATTACCTTGTGTATGGCTCCATAACAAAGCTGGGAGCAACTGGCAGTAGCATTAAAGTGCAAGGGTTTCGATCAGGGTCGGGCACTGTTGAAATGGCTATGGATATTCGTATTGTTGATGTTGAAAATGGCGAAATTCGTTTGGCTGAATCTATAGAAGAAAAAATAAAAGGAAAATCTGCTGTTGCCGTTCGTGGATTCTCGAATTCCGATAGCGAAGGTGATCCTTTAGCCGATGTTCAAAGATTGGTGGCTACATCAATTACGGGCTTAGTAGTGACAAACCTTTATCCTGCTAAAATTGCTGCTGTTCAATCTAATGGTGTGTTAATTTTAAATTATGGTGATAGTGTTTTTGCTGAGGGAGATAAAGTTGCTGTCTATGAGAAGGGGGAAGGATTTACTGACCCTGATACAGGCGAGGTCCTTGGTGCTGAAGAGACACAAGTGGCATTGCTGGAGGTTGTAGATACTCAATCAAAATTTTCAAAAGCTGAATTTGTTGATGGCGTTATGCCCAAGCGTGGTGATATAGTTAGAAAATTGAGCTCAAAAGAAAATAAACGTCAAAAGAAAAAGAAAAAGAAAAAGAGAAAGAAAATATAATATAATATATAGTACAAATATATTGTCTTTTTGACTTAATTTTCGACAAAAAATGTAATTATACTGAGATATATAAACCCCAAAATTTTTATTTTTTGGGGTTTATATTATAAATAAAGCGATACTCTTCACAATTTATGAGTATTCATTTTGGGAATTATTTGAGGGCATTCAAATTTAAAACTAATTCAGTTACATGGAATGATTTATGAATTAGCATGCAATTTTGTTTGCAAAATTAACCCCGCCTTCCATCCATCACATTCACAAATTCATGATTTACGTCGCGGTGTTCGGCTTCGTCGGCGCGGACGGCTATGATGACGTCTCTTAGGCGCGCGTCCTCGCTGAGCTGCCAGTAATCAATCGCGATTTGCGGGGCGGGGACGTTTTCGTGGCGGCCCGCGTCAACCTCACCCAGGTATTGCGTGTAGCTGATGACGGCTTCTTCTTCGAAATATCCGACCACGCGGTGCGCCGTGCGCGGCGCAAATAGATAGAGGAAAAAATAGGCGTTATAGAAAATAAGCTGCACGACCATAATCAGGAAACGCTCAAACGCGTTGGGCTGCGCGATCTCGATGAAGGTCATCAGGTGCATACGTTCATTTTCCGCCTCATCAAGTAAGACCCGTATCCAACCCTCATCGTCGCGCATTTTCCGAAGCGCCGTTAAGTGCTGCCACAGGCCGCCAACCATGCCCGGCACAGCCGCCACGGTTTCAAGGACTACGGCGCGGTGGCCGTAACGCTTGGCGAAAAACTTATCGGCAAAGAAGCGCAGGAAGCGCACAAAGCCGTAGGCGATCTTGTCGCTCAGGGTTTTGGGCGTGATATGAACGTCGAGGTCAAAGTCCGTATTGACGGTGCGGGGCGTGGGTTTTGGTGCGTGTTTCATATCTTATATATGGTGACCTTTTGGCGTGAAACTATGTGCGCAAGCGCGCAGGTCAAAATGTCCCGATTAACTCTTATGTTTACTGGCATTTCTATCGCCGCCGCACGCCAAATTCTTCGAATGGATGGGCGCCGCCTGATTTGCCCATATGCACAGCGAGGCCCATTTGAAAGCTCTGCGCGATGCGATGGGCCATTTCCGACATGGCGGCAGATTTATGCGGCGGGAGGAGGTCTGTGGCTGTGTCTTCAAACAGGGACAGCCAGCGGGTGAAATGTTCGGGCGTCAGGCCGTGGAGCGCCATATGCTTCATCATAGGGTTGCCTTTGAAACGGCCGGTTTTGAGGAAAATGGACGACCAAAAATCAGCGATATGATCCATGTGGTGGTCCCACGCCGCTACGTCATTTGGAATCTTTTGCGCGAATATTGGCGCGAGCATTTCATCATTTCGGACTCGCGCGTAAAAGGCCCGCGTCACAGCGCTGATGTCGCCTTCCGTGAAAACAGTGGCCGCCGGCTCGGTCATGAATGTTTAGCGACCATGAGAGGCAAGACAATCATCACGCCAATAAAGCCCCAGAAGATCATATTAAACAGCGAACGAAACACGCCGCCGTCTTGCTCGACTGAGACGTTCAAATGCGAGAGCATAATCGTGCCGGGCAGAAGGAAGAGCTTAGTGAGGGCGCTTAGAAATTTCATCGTATTTCCTTTAATGCGTAAATTATTTGCGTATTAAAACATAAATGGCTAAAGCGGGCTAGGCGGCATTCTGACACGGCCCGCCATCACGGGGAAGATGATGAATATTACGAGCTTTTCGGATTATAGTTTGCGGGTGCTGATTTATCTCTCCGTGCATGGCGAAGCGAATGTGAGCGCGGAGGTGATTGCCGATGCCTATGATATTTCCTTTCACCATGTCGCCAAGGCGGCGCAGTGGCTCTCGCGCGAAGGCTATGTGATCTCCGAACGCGGACGGGGCGGCGGCATGCGGCTCTCTCGCGCGGCGGCGGAGATTAACATTGGCGAAGTTTTACGCGCGAGTGAGACGGGGACGGCCCTTGCGGAATGTATGCGCGGCGATGGCGGGGCTTGCGTGATCACGCCGTCTTGCGGCCTTAAACACGCATTGGCCGCCGCCGAAGAGGCGTTTTACGCGGCGTTGGATGCGTTTACGCTTGCGGATATTACACGCGAGAAAACAGCTCTGAGTGAACTGTTGGGGCTATCGGCCTAAGGCCTATTTCGGAACGCCTGGGAAAACACTGACATATTTAATCGTGAAATCAGGGAAGTGCTCGACGAATTTGATTTTATGGTCGGGGAAATGTTCGACCATTTTCCACAGCCCCGCCTTATTTGGAAAGTGTTTCACTTCTTTGACGTGAAGGTCGGCAAAGTGTTTCACGATCTTCACGCGGTAATCGGGGAAGTGTTCGACGACTTTTATTTTGCCGTAAATTTCGGCGACATTGGGTTTCTTGGACATGTTAGCCTCCGATAACGTCTGTCAGTTGCGTCGCGATCAAAACCATCGCAATGATCAGGGATACCCAAACAGTGATGTTGATCTTGACGGCAGTGGCAGCCTTTTTCTGTGAATACCATCGGCGCGGGCGTATACCTTTATAGACAAAAACCAACTGCGCGGAGAGAACAGCGCAGACCACATTCAGCCCCAGTAGGAGCGCTGCCCCTGCCGCTTTGTCATACTCGCCTGCGCCCAGATATAGCGCTGAGGTCACGGAGGGCGGCAAGAGCGCTACGGCCACCATCACGCCAACGAGCGCAGAGGATATCCCTGTCGAGAGCGATAGCGCCGCCGCTGCGCCAGATGCCAGCGCCAGCGCGATGATTTCGGGGCTGATAACTGTGCGGCTGCTTAGTTCATAGCTTTCAGGATTGAGAGGGAAAACGATTGAGAGCGCAAGGGCAAATCCAAAACCAATGCCGAGGCCCGCAATAGCCGTCTTCGTCGCCTTTTTCATCAGGCTCAAATCACCGAGTGCAGTGGCAAGCGCAAAAGCCAAAATCGGTCCAAGTAGGGGCGCGATCACCATAGCTGCGATAACAATGGCGACATTGTCCCCGTTCAGGCCAATGGCTGCGACAATGGCGGACAAAACGGTTAGAATGATGAAGTCGCTATTCAGGTTACAATCACTCGAAACTTTTTGATAAAGCTCTTCCCGCAAGGCTGTCGTTTTTGCTTTTTTTGCGGCGGCGTCTTTATCTGAATTACTATCTGGGTTTTTCCCGTTCTCAGGTTCAGGTGGACGGGGGAGCGTGGCCTCTATGGGCATGACTACGACGCGCCAATCTGGTGAAGTGCATAGTAAGGACTGCAAATTATCTATCAAATCTTGTCCGCAGCCTTTGGCCACGACAATTTCTATTGCTTTCTCATATCGTCCATATCCCTCGTCCAACGACCAATCTATCGGTTTGGCTTTCTCTACGATATCTTGAATGGCATCGCATTTATCGGCGGGGAAGTTAGCTTTTATGAAACGCATGGGACAGTATAACCGGATTTATAGGTGAATGTGAAGTGTGCTCTGTGATAACAAAGGCTTGCCAAGAGCGCGCCATGCGCCTAAAGGCGGGTATCGATTGAAGGCCAGACAACCCGGCTTGTTACTTATGTGGCGCGTACCTGATTACTCTTCCTAAGTCGACTATCCGCCCAATCCGCGTTGGAGAGGGCAAAATGACGTGAAAGGAATACACATGTCAGACGAAATGAAAGCTGGAACCGTAAAGTTCTTCAACACAACAAAAGGCTTCGGCTTTATTCAACCTGAAGACGGAAGCGGCGACGTTTTTGTTCACATCACAGCGCTTCAGCGCGGTGGCCTTCAGGGCTTGAACGAAGGTGACAAAGTTAGCTTTGACACAGCCGTAAATGAGCGCACAGGCAAAACAGCCGTTGAGAACATCTCAATGGCTGACTAATCCTCGCGATTTGTTTTAAGAAAGCCCGCTCATTTGAGTGGGCTTTTTTTATGGGCGCTTATAATGCCATGTCCTCACCTTGAGGCGATGCGTTAGCATCGGGACTCGAAGGGCGGTTATGGCATGTATTATTTGCCGTCGAGGATTTCGAAGCGCTTCGCGTCATCCAGCCACATCATGGGCCCGTTCATAAGTTCCACCCAGCCACGAACACGCACATGCGCGCCTTCGAGGGACATTGGGTCAAGGCCGTTCTTCGCCAGACGCTTACGATCTTCTTTGGCAATCGCGATAGTGAAGTCCGTTTTATAATCCGCGCCGAAGTTCAGGTAAACGCGTCCGCGTACATCAGCGGTCGAAGTGATGATGCCTTCGACAATTTGAAAACTATCAACGTCTTGCGCGAGCATATTAGGCTCAGGCGTTCTGATAGCGTAAAACGCATTCGCCCAAATGCCGCGTTTCTTGGCCCGTGCTTCGCGTTCGGCAGTATACAAACGTGGGGCATCTTGAAACGTGTCTGGCCATGTATAAACCCGGGCGAAACCTTGGCGGATCATTTCTTCTTGTACCCAAATGCCGCGCTCGCCATTTTTATCGATCAGGAAAACCTGCGCCAGTGCGCGCTCATAGCGATCCCGCCGTTCTCCGCCATAATAGAGCTGCACGCGTTTATTGTGAATAAGCCGTCCAAGCGCCGCCTTCGCCTCATACCCCAAAGGCCAATCCACAAACCCCTCGCGCCCCAAAGAAATCTTAGGTGCCTGCATCCCAGAAAGACGAACCTTAAGCCCGTCTTCCATATAGATCGTATCACCGTCATGTATGCGAGCGGCTGTGCCGATTTCACCAGTGGTCAGTTGATGTGCTTTGGCACTTACTGTTGATGTACTCAAGGAAACTCCAAATAATGCTGCTGCACTAAGTGCAAGGCGGCTTATGTTTGCTTGGAGTACCATTTAAACTAATTTTTGCAATTTTAGAGTAGATTTTAAGAATTTATTCGTATTGTTTAAATTCTTTAATCACGTAAAATTTAAATTTTGAAATGGGAGGACCGTCACATTTATATCCTTTTTTCGTACCTTCTCCTGGAAC
>JBMYWT010000106.1:0-6839 GCA_049607665.1 Maricaulaceae bacterium | reverse complement strand
TTGCTTCCCACTCGGTATTTTTTCTTGGCGCTCGTTTTCAGATAAACCAAATTGATCTGCAATAGGTTCAATTAAATGCCTAGTGCGAACCTCTCCTTCCGTAAGTTGCTCAAGAAGAGGGCGCATTAGGGTTTGATAATCAGGAATAGCCATAAGACCGATTAGATTGGTTAAATGTATCCATCAAGGGCCACAAACAAACAAAGAGTAAATATATGCAATATAAAAAGTAAGAATGGTGCCCGAACCTGGATTTGAACCAGGGACACACGGATTTTCAATCCGTTGCTCTACCAACTGAGCTATTCGGGCAACGCGGCGGGTTATAGGGTAAGCTTTTACGGCTGTCTATGCGAAGTTTGCTCTTTTTTGAAATAAATTTCATGCGCCTAAAATGCTTGGCTCTGTCGCCATAAATGTTTTGCTATTGCGAACAAGTCGCAGTAAGAGCGCGCTATGACAGATAGTGCAAATCCCTATAAAACATTACGTGACCTTCGCAAAAACCAGAGCGGTATCGTGAAAGGTTTTAATGAGGCGGATCCTGATTTAGTGACGCGTTTGCGCGAAATCGGATTCGCGGAGGGCGACCCCGTCGAGGCGCTACATTTCGGATTATTTGCTAAAAACCCAATGACAGTGCGCCTGAACGGGGCATTGATCGCGCTGCGCCGTAATGAGGCCCGCACGGTTTATGTGGAAATGGACGCGACATGAGCGAGACAGATGTCATGACACAGCCTGTAAGATTGGCGCTGCTCGGCGCGCCAAATTGCGGTAAGACTTCGCTGTTTAACGCGCTAACGGGCGGGCGGGCGAAGGTTGCTAACTATCCCGGCGTGACGGTGGAATATCGCAAAGGTCATTTCGATACGCTCTCGGGGCGCGAGATTGAACTGCTTGATCTGCCGGGGGTTTACGGGGATTGCGGACACAGCCTTGATGAGCGCGTAGCGATTGACGCGATTCGCGGCAATATTGACGGCGAACGCCGCCCAGACGCGCTTGTCGTTGTCATGGACGCGAGCCACATCACCACACATTTGCACAATGTCCTACAGGCCAAAAATTACGGCCTGCCGATGATATTGGTTCTGAACATGATGGATATGGCCGCGCGTGACGGAATTGAAATTGACGTGCCCGCGCTAGAGACAAAACTCGGCATCCCCGTGATTAGCTGCGTCGCGGTACGGAGTGCGGGGCGGGCGCATTTGCTCGAATACCTCAATAGCTGGACCGAGAAAGTTAGCGGCGGCACAGCCCGTACGCCCGAAGGCTCTGCGGACACGCTCAAGGCGCTACAGGCCCAAGCGCGCAGCGTGACGAATGATGTCGTCACCCGCGCTGTCTCAGGGCAGACCTTCACGGAGAAGCTGGATAAATTCATCCTGCATCCTGTCTTGGGTCTCATTATTTTGGCCACGATATTATTTCTGATGTTCCAAGCTGTCTTTGCGTGGGCAGGGCCGCTGATGGACGGCATATTGAACGGCATAGGATGGCTTAAGGGCGTGGTCGAAAGCGCCCTCCCAGAGAGCTGGTTTAGGTCTTTAATCGCGGACGGCATCATCGAAGGCGTCGGCGCAGTCATTGTGTTCCTTCCGCAAATCATCATCCTTTTTGCCTTTATCCTCTTGTTGGAAGCGTCAGGCTATATGGCACGGGCGGCGTTTTTAATCGATACACTGATGGCAAAGGTCGGGCTTAATGGCCGCGCCTTTATCCCGCTCCTTTCTAGCTTTGCCTGCGCAATCCCCGGCATTATGGCGGCGCGTACGATTGAGGGCGAGAGAGACCGCCTAACGACGATATTGATCGCGCCGCTTATGACGTGTTCGGCGCGCTGGCCGGTATATTTGCTGATTATCGGCGCATTTATTCCGGCGACCAAAGTCGGGCCGTTTGGCCTGCAAGGCCTTGTCGGCTTTAGTCTTGTTCTGGCAGGTGTGGTCTTTGCGCTGATCGCCGCTTTTGTATTGAAACGCACGCTCACCAAGGGCGCGAAGCCGTCATTGTTGCTCGAACTCCCCAGCTATAAAGCGCCTGTGTTCAAAGATTACATCATGGGCCTGTGGGAGCGCGCGCGTATCTTCATCACCCGCGCAGGTAAAATCATCTTGCCTGCCTCTATGATTATTTGGTTCCTGTCTAGCTATCCTAATAAAGAGGACGGTATCGGCGGGACATTCGCAGGCATGATTGGCCGCGTGCTAGAGCCCATATTCGCGCCGATTGGGTTTAATCTTGAAATGGTGATCTCGCTCATTCCTGCAATGGCGGCGCGCGAAGTCGCGGTTAGTTCACTGGCCACGATCTACGCCCTTGATGAGGGCCAAGCGGATGCCAAGCTCGGCGCGATATTGCAATCCGATTGGAGCCTGCCAACGGCGTTAGCCTTCCTTGCGTGGTTTGTCTTCGCCCCGCAATGTCTCTCGACGCTTGCGGTTATGCGCAAAGAAACAAATGGCTGGAAATGGCCGATCTTCGCTTTCACATATTTGATGGTCTTGGCCTATGCTGCTGCGGGTATCACATACCATGTGGCAAAGGGCTTTGGACTTTAATTAGGCGAGCTCATAATACACATTTTTAGCGTAAGGCGCGTTTCCTAACGCGGCGGGCTGTGCCAAAGTAACCTGTAAAAGAATCAATCAGGTGAATGACATGGCTTTATCTAAATCAGAGCACGAACATCAATTAATGTCTGGGGCCATTTCGGCTCTGTCGATGGACGCTGTGCAAAAGGCCAACTCGGGCCACCCCGGAATGCCAATGGGCATGGCAGATGTGGCGACTGTGCTATTTTCTAAATTCCTGAAATTTGACCCGAAAGACCCAAACTGGGCGGATCGTGACCGCTTTATTCTCTCAGCAGGTCATGGCTCTATGCTGATCTATTCGCTGCTTCATCTAACGGGTTATAAAGACGTGACGATGGAGCAGATTAAAAACTTCCGCCAGCTTGGTTCAAATACGGCGGGCCACCCAGAATATGGTCACACACCGGGCGTCGAGACGACAACAGGGCCGCTGGGGCAGGGGATTGCCAATGCAGTTGGTTTTGCCCTAGCCGAGCGCCAGATGAATGCGCGCTTTGGGGATGAGCTTGTCGATCACCATACATATGTCATTGCGGGCGACGGCTGCTTGATGGAAGGTATTTCGCAAGAGGCTATTTCATTGGCGGGGCATTTGAAGCTTAATCGTATGATCGTGCTGTGGGATGATAATAATATCACTATCGACGGCACCGTTGGTATCTCGGATAGCACAGATCAGCATAAACGCTTTCAAGCCTCTGGTTGGAAAACGATTGCGGTCGACGGTCATGATCCGCGCAAAATCGCCAATGCGATCCGCAACGCTAAAAAATCAGACAAACCAACATTGATCGCCTGTAAAACAACTATCGGTAAAGGCGCGCCTAATATTGCGGGCACGTCCAAAGCGCACGGCGCGCCGCTGGGTGATGTCGAGATCGCCGCCACGCGCGAAGCTCTCGGCTGGCCATCTGCTCCGTTTGAAGTCCCTGACGAGGTCTATAAAATGTGGGCCCGTCCGGGCCGCAAAGGTCGCCGCGATAAAAAGGCTTGGGGCGAACGCCTCAAGAGTAATTCAAATGCCGCCGAGTTTACGCGCGCAATGGCAGGCGAGCTTAACGAAGGTTGGAAGGCCGATATGCAGGCCTACAAAGATGGCCTCGCGGCGGAAATGCCAAAGCTCGCGACGCGCGCGTCATCTGGCAATGCGCTAAAGGTTCTGACGAAAAGCCTGACTGACATGGTGTCAGGTTCGGCTGATTTGGAAGGCTCTAATAAAACCCGCACGCCGTCCACTGTGCCAGACATCCAAGCGGGCGCTTATGGCGGGCGTTACGTCAATTACGGTATCCGCGAACACGCTATGGCTGCCGCGATGAACGGCATGGCGCTGCATGGCGGGATCATTCCTTATGCGGGGACATTCCTCGTCTTTGCCGATTATTGCCGCCCGTCTATCCGCCTCTCTGGCTTGATGAACACACGCGTGATCTATGTCATGACGCACGATTCAATTGGCGTAGGCGAAGACGGCCCGACTCACCAACCCGTCGAACATGTCGCAAGCCTGCGCGCGATACCCAATGTCTATGTCTTCCGCCCCGCAGATGCGTTAGAAACAGCAGAGTGTTGGGAACTCGCCGTAGAACGCGACACGGGGCCGTCTGTTATGGCCCTCACGCGCCAAGGCGTACCGCCGCTACGTGATGATGCATCCAAGAACATGTGCGAACGCGGGGGCTATGTCCTCAAAGCGGGCAAGGGATCTGATGATATCGTGCTGCTTGCCAGCGGGTCTGAGGTACATTTGGCCGTTGAGGCCCATGAAGCGCTTGAGGCGCAAGGCATTTCAGCCCGTGTTGTCTCCGTGCCGTGCCTCGATTTATTCCTCGATCAAGACGAGAACTACATTCGTTCTGTGATCGGCAAAGACCTCCCAAAGATCGCTGTTGAAGCTGGCATCCGCCAAGGCTGGGGCGAGATCATTGGGCGCAAGGGCGGCTTTGTCGGCATGAACAGCTTCGGCGCCTCGGCACCTGGCGGTGAATTGTTCAAACATTTCGGCATCACAACAGACGCCGTGATCGCCAAAGCCAAAGAGATGCTCGGAAAATAAGAGGCCATTATGCGTAAACTTCTCGGGGATGTATCCGTGGCAGGGCAGCTCACAGCGGCTCAATTAACCGCCTATGTGGATGAAGGGTTTAAGAGCTTCATCAACAATAGACCCGATAATGAAACGCCTATGCAACCGAGCAATGCAAGCCTAGCGGCCCATGCCGAAAGCCTCGGCGTGGATTATCGCCACATCCCCATGGCAGGCGGCTTAGGTGAAACTGTCATCATGGCTTCGATAGAGGCCTATAAGGATATGCCGCGCCCGATCCTCGCCTTTTGCGGCAGCGGCATGAGATCAGCTGCGATATGGGGTTTTGTCCACGTGGGCGAATATGGCGTAGACGGCGTATTGGATGCCATGTCAGAGGTTGGATATAACCTAGAACAATTACGCAGCCAGCTCACAGCGCGCGCTGCGCAAATAGAACGCGAGTAGTAGCTATCATGCGAAACATAATTCCGCCGCCCATTCTAACATTGCTCACGGCTGGCGGGATGACTGGGCTTACATATATTGTGCCTGAAATTCCAATTACGCCTTATCATAATGCATTCAAAATACTGGGTAAGGCCCTTATATTCATAGGGCTTGCACAATTACTTTACGCGGGCCTTCAGTTTCGCAAAGCCAAAACTACCGTTAATCCGTTCACGCCAAAAAAGAGTAGTACGCTCGTTGTTGGTGGACTTTATAACTTTACGCGCAACCCCATGTATCTCGCTATGGCAAGCGCCCTTGCCGGGCTGGGGATTGTTCTTTGGCAGCCCGTTAATATCCTGCTCTTTGCCGCTTTCATCATATATATGACGGCATTTCAAATTAAGCCCGAAGAGGCAGCGCTACGTGATCTCTTTGGGGATGAATATGCGAAATATTGTAAAGCTGTTCGCCGCTGGATTTAACCCCAGTACCTATCAGCCTTGTAGCCATCACAAAAAACTGACATGTTTTAATTATGTCAAAAGAAACGATTCAGGCAAAGCCAACAAACGGCGCGGTTGTGCGCCAATGGCCGTGGCTAGAAGGTTATTCGCGAGGCGTTTTTTCCGAAGACGCGATTGCGGCCATCATCGTCACCATATTGCTGGTGCCGCAATGCTTGGCCTATGCGCTTCTTGCCGGATTGCCGCCACAAGTCGGTATTTATGCCGCAATTTTTCCGCTCGCTTTCTATGCGCTCTTTGGTTCTTCGCGGCAGCTCTCTGTTGGCCCCACAGCCGTGGTGTCTTTGATGACAGCCGCCGCCATTGCCGCTCTACCCGAAGGAGAGCGCATTGTAAGCGCCGCCGCCTTGGCGCTTTTGACGGGTATATTCATGCTTATTTTCGGCATTTTGAAATTCGGCTTTATTATGAATTTCGTCTCGCGCCCTGTCGTGTCGGCCTATATCACAGGGGCAGGGCTTCTGATTGTTATCAGCCAGCTTAAGCATGTCTTTGGCGTGCAAGCCGATGGTCAAACGGCGCTTGATTTACTGACGTCCCTAAATGCGCAGCTCCCGAATTATAATGCTATGGCGCTGCTTATTGGGGGCGGATCTATCTTAGCCCTTTGGAGCGTGAAAAAATATCTGGCATATGCACTGGTGAGGTTAGGGTTTCGAGCCTCAAAGGCTCGTCTTGCCGCACGTATTGCGCCGATTTTCGTTGTCCTATTTTGCCTTCTATTATCAACGATCTTAAATCTCTCCGAACGATTTGACCTTCGTATCGTTGGCGAAATCCCTGCGGGCCTCCCAAGTCTTGGTCTGCCCCAGCTCTCCCGTCCGGCCTATAAAGCCCTGCTTGTTCCGGCGCTTATCATTGCGGTAGTTGCTTTTGTTGACAGTATGACAATCGCTCAAACTTTGGCCGCAAGATCACGCCGCCGCATAGACGCCAACAAAGAAATTCTCGGGCTAGGCGCGTCTAATTTCATAGCAGGCTTGTCCGCAGGCTATCCCGTAAATGGCAGCCTTTCGCGTTCAGCCGTAAACTTTAGCGCAGGCGCGCAAACACCAATCGCGAGCATTTTAACCGCAGGCTTTATGGCGCTGACGGCTTTGCTACTAACGCCGTATCTCTCCGCGCTCCCGCTGGCGACATTGGCCGCGCTGATTATCGTAGCGTGCTTTTCTATGATGGAGTTTAAAAACCTCTGGCGTACATGGATATATAGCCGCGCGGACGGTTTAACAG
>JBMYWT010000105.1:0-7129 GCA_049607665.1 Maricaulaceae bacterium | reverse complement strand
AGTTCAGTGGGACGAATTGGGAAAACAACATCGGCGCTCTGAAAGAAAAAACTTAGCCTTTGGATTCTGAACAAAGAAAAAGACGCCCGAAAGCGCCTCTGATAAACCCTAAACTATTCCCACTCAATCGTTCCGGGAGGCTTAGACGTGATGTCATAGACCACGCGGTTCACGCCGCGTACTTCGTTTATGATGCGTGTCGCCGTTTCGCCGAGGAAGTCGTGACTGTAAGGGTAGTAGTCGGCGGTCATACCGTCCGTAGATGTCACGGCCCTCAGCGCCAACACGTTCTCATAGGTCCGTCCGTCGCCCATCACGCCAACCGTTTGCACAGGTAAGATAACCGCGAAAGCTTGCCAAATGTCATTATACAGGCCGTGCTTACGAATTTGATCGAGATATACTGCATCCGCCTCGCGCAATATATCAAGGCGGTCTTTGGTGATCGCGCCAGGGCAGCGAATGGCAAGGCCTGGCCCTGGGAACGGGTGGCGTTCAACGAAGTCTTTGTGCAGCCCAAGCTCACGGCCAAGCGCCCTCACCTCATCCTTAAATAACTCCCGCAGTGGCTCGACGAGGTCCATGTCCATACGCTCTGGGAGGCCGCCAACATTGTGGTGCGATTTAATCGTCACAGATGGACCGCCGTCAAACGACACGCTCTCGATCACGTCAGGATAGAGCGTGCCTTGCGCGAGGAATTTCGCTCCGCCAACTTTTTTGGCTTCGCGTTCAAAGATATCAATAAACGTTCCGCCGATGATTTTGCGCTTACGTTCAGGATCGGTCACGCCTTCGAGCAGATCCAAGAACTCATCGCCCGCATCAACATGGACGAGGTTCATGTTGTAATGTTTGGAAAAAAGGGACACGACCTGATCGCTCTCGCCCTTACGCATCATGCCTGTATCAACATAAACACAGGTTAGTTGATCGCCAATGGCTTCATGGAGTAGCACCGCTACAACGGAACTATCAACGCCCCCTGACAGGCCGCAAATCACTTTGCCGTCGCCGACTTGCGCGCGGACATTGGCAATGGCTTCGTCCTTAAACGCGGCCATAGACCAGTCGCCTTTTAGACCCGCAATGTTGTGCGTGAAATTACGCAGCATCGCCGTGCCGCTAACCGTGTGGACGACTTCGGGGTGGAACTGCACCGCGTAGAATTTACGGGCTTCATCCGCAATCGCTGCAAAAGGCGCGCCGCTGGATTTCGCAATGGGTTCAAAGCCTTGCGGGATTGTGTCAACGCGGTCACCGTGAGACATCCAGACGCGCTGCGTATTACCCACGTCGCCAATGCCCGCAAATAGCGGGCTGTCTTTGATGATTTCGATATCCGCGCGGCCGAACTCGCGTTCATGCGCCGCCTCAACGGAGCCGCCGAGTTGCGCGCACATCGTTTGCTGTCCGTAGCAAATGCCAAGGATCGGCACGCCCATGTCCCAAATGCATTCATCTGCGCGCGGGCTGCCTGTTCCCATCACGCTGTTTGGGCCGCCTGAGAGAATGATCGCCTTGGGCGCGTAGCTCTCAATCAGGGCTTTATCGGCGCGATTATAGGGGTGCACTTCGCAATAGACGCCGCTTTCGCGTACACGGCGCGCGATGAGCTGCGTGACCTGAGAGCCAAAATCGATGATGAGGAGATGTTCGTGTTCGTCTGACATTAATGTGTCTTTCTTTCCATCACAGCAAAATAAAATCCGTCCGTGCCCGTCGCGTTCGGCGTCAGCGTGAGCGTGCAGCCATCTTCGGACCACGGCTTGGGCGCGTTTACGCCAAATTTTTCTTCGTAAACTTCGCCCGCCGAGAGCAGTTCGAAGTCTTCATTGTCCTCTAGGAAACCGTAGACTTGGCCTTCGTTTTCTTCGGCCAACATGGAGCAAGTCACGTAGAAAAGTAGCCCGCCGGGTCGCACGAAACCTTTTGCGTTTTTCAGCACGGTTTTTTGCTCTTTATAACGGCGCTCAAGCGCTTCTTCTGACAAACGCCATTTTGCGTCAGGTTTACGGCGCCATGTGCCAACGCCCGAACAGGGCGCGTCGATCAAAACCTTATCCATTTTACCCAGATAATCTTGGAGGCTATCGATGGGCGGCTCGCAGACATTGACGATGCTCGCGCCTGCCCGTTGCGCGCGTTGATAGAGCGGCGAGAGACGGCGCTTGTCGATATCAAAGGCATGAACGCGGCCTTCATTATTCATATCCGCCGCCAGCGCGAGCGATTTACCACCGCCGCCTGCGCAGAAATCGAGAACCTTTTCGCCCGCTTGTGCGTTGACAAGCTGGCTCACGATTTGGGAGCCTTCGTCTTGAATTTCAATGCCGCCTGTTTGGTAGATTTTTTCAATCTGAACATTCGGCAGACGTCCTGACGCTTTGGGCGCAACAATCCGAAAGCCAATAGGACTACTGGGTGTTTTTTCAGCCTTATGCGGCGCTAGAGCCTCTGCGACGTCTGCTTCATTGGACAGGATCGTGTTTACACGCATATCAAGCGGCGGGCGGGCTGTGAGGGCTTTGCCTTCTGTGATCGCGTCTTCTCCGAAATTGTTTTCAAAGGCAGGCCAGAGCCATTCGGGCACATCGGCCTGCACCCATGCAGGAGCCGTCTCCAATTTCATGGAGCCGCCAAGACAGTCCATCTCTTCGGGTGTGATCGCTGTCGGCGCGAATTTATCGCCCTCAAATGAAGTTACGAGATCTTTGGGGGATTGTTCGCCCATGAAGACTGCAGAGCCTAAAATCAGGCTGCGGGGGCTGTCGTCCTTCATGCGGTAAGCTATTGAGGAACGGCACCGTAGCGCGTCATAGACATAATTCCCAATCGCCGAGCGGTCTTTGGAACCTGCATAACGGTTGGCTTTACCCCAATCACGCAGGGCCAGCGCGACGGGTGTGCGGCGCTCTGTGATATCGGTGAAGACCTCTATCGCGGCTTGCAATCTAGCGGCGGGGCGCATCTAAGTTGGGATCGAATAGTTAGGGGCTTCGCGCGTCATGGCGACGTCGTGGACGTGGCTCTCGCGAAGGCCCGCATTGGTGATGCGTACAAATTCGGCGTTTTCATGGAAGTCCGCCATTGTCGCTGACCCCGTATAGCCCATGGCCGCGCGCACGCCGCCGATAAGTTGATGCAGGATTGGAGCAGCTGGCCCTTTATAGGCGACGCGGCCTTCAATACCTTCGGGGACGAGTTTCATCGTGTCGGAGACTTCCTTTTGGAAGTAGCGGTCCGCTGATCCGCGCGCCATAGCGGACACTGATCCCATGCCGCGATATGATTTATAGGAGCGCCCTTGGTAGAGAAAAACCTCGCCAGGCGTTTCTTCTGCGCCCGCCAGCAATGAGCCAACCATGGCGCATTCCGCGCCAGCCGCGAGGGCTTTGGCCATGTCGCCAGAATATTTAATCCCGCCATCGGCGATGACAGGCACGCCTGCTTTTTTGGCCGCCTTACAAGCATCCATAATCGCCGTGAGCTGCGGGACGCCGACACCTGCGACGATGCGCGTGGTGCAAATTGACCCCGGCCCGATGCCGACTTTGATCGCGTCCGCGCCTGCCTTAATCAGGGCTTTGGCGGCCGCTTTTGTGGCTATGTTGCCTGCGATGACTTGCGTGTCAGGATAGGCTTTTTTGATGCGTTCGACTTGCTCGATCACTTTGATCGAGTGGCCGTGCGCTGTGTCGATGACAACGGCGTCAACGCCCGCCTCGATCAAAGCAACGCAACGCTCATATCCCGCATCGCCCACAGTTGAGGCAGCGGCAACGCGTAGGCGTCCGTGTTCGTCTTTACAGGCATTGGGGGAGCTTTCGGCCTTGTCCATATCCTTGACGGTAATCAGGCCAACGCAGCGATAGTTTTTATCCACGACCAAGAGACGCTCAATGCGGTGTTTATGCAGGAGCGCGCGGGCTTTGTCTCCGTCAACGCCTTCTTCGACAGTAATCAATTCCGTCGTCATGAGGTTTTTGACGGCCTCTTTCGGATTAGTGGCAAAGCGAACATCACGATTGGTAACGATCCCGACGAGCTTTCCTCCTTTTTCAACAACAGGAATGCCAGAAAAACCGTGGCGCTTTGTGATCTCGCTGAGCTCTTCCAATGTGGCGTCAGGGCTGATTGTGACGGGGTCAACAACCATGCCGCTCTCAAAGCGTTTCACTTTGCGCACTTCTTCGGCTTGCTCTTCAATCGAGAGATTGCGGTGAATAACGCCAATGCCGCCTGTTTGCGCCATTGTGATGGCAAGACGTGCTTCTGTGACAGTATCCATTGCGGCAGATACAAGCGGTACGTTGATTATGATATTCTTCGTAAGGCGCGTTTTAAGCGAAGCCTCCGCCGGCATCACATCCGAGGCGCGGGGCTGCAAAAGTACGTCATCGAAGGTTAATCCTTCACGAATCTCCATTGGAGTCTCCTATGCTTTTGCAAGCGGGCGATATCAGTAAACGGTACTCTGTGCAAAGAAAAATTACGGCTAGAACTATTTCCTAGGTATTTATTCTAATCTTTCGTGCCTTTGATAGTTTTTCCGCCTTTGAAATTCAGCGCGACGAGGTAAATCTCAGGGCTGCCCGCACGTGAGGATTTTGGCTTGGCGTGTTGCACTTTTTTGAAATTGGCTTTGAGTAAATCTAGCAATCTCTTTTCTGTACCACCTTGGAAAACTTTGGACACAAAGTGACCGCCAGGACGCAGCGTTTCCATGGCGAAATAGGCGGCGGCTTCGACAAGGGCGACGGTTTTTAGGTGATCGGTTTGGCGGTGCCCCGTTGTATTGGCGGCCAAATCAGACAGCACCACATCAGGCGCGCGGCCAAGTTCTTTCTTAAGGGCGGCAGGCGCCTTTTCGTCCATGAAATCCATCTCAAGCAGGACGGATCCTGCCACCATATCTACGGGCAATATATCAATGCCGACGACATGTTCCGCGCCGCGTTCGAGCGCTACTTGCACCCAGCCGCCCGGCGCGCAGCCGAGATCGACAATCAGATTGTCTTTGGAGAGGAGCTTGAATTTATCGTCCAGCTCTTTGAGCTTAAACGCCGCCCGTGATCTGTACCCTTGGATTTGCGCTTCGCGCACATAGGGGTCATTAATTTGGCGTTCGATCCAGAGCTTGGAGGAAAGCTTACGCCCCCTCGCCGTCTTGACCTTATGCGTCATCATCCGCGTGGCGTTTTCTTTGGGTTCTGGCGCCGTTCTGCGCGCGCGCCGTGGGCCTTCTGGCGTGTTGCCAGACATGCGCTGTCCACTGCCAGATACACGGCGCGGGCTTTTAGGCGGTGTTTTACGATCAGCCATGACTCGCCTCGCGTAATGTTGTTTCGTTTTCTGACGCATTTGCGGGCGTCAATTTTTGCGTCTGTTCCATAAGGCCCATTAGCATACCTTCGCGTAATCCTCTATCGGCAACACGAATGCGCTCGCTTGGCCACATTTCGCAAATCACGTCTGTAATTGCGCAGCCTGCCACAAGTAATTTAGACCGATCCGCCCCGATTGATGGCACTTGCGCACGCTCTTCGGGGGATGAACTGGCGAGATCACGCGCGATTGTAACCGCCGCATCTGTTGGCATCCAAAGGCCATCGACTTTATCGCGTTGATAATATGGCAGCTTAAGGTGCACGCCCGCGAGTGAGGTTACTGTTCCGGATGTGCCAATGATATGTCCATTGCCCGACGCAAACGATTTAGTGAACCGCGTCCCGCATCCTGCGGCTTCGATGGTTTCCTTTACACGGGATTTCATCTCTGCGTACCAACTGGTGCGGTCTGCATGCTCAGGGATTTGCTCAGAGAGCGTCACAACGCCAACAGGCAGAGATGCCCAAGCGCTAATAGGCGGACGGTGTACGCGGATATCGCCATCCAGCTCGCGTAATTTACGAACGTCAACCCAGCTGAGCTCTGTTGAACCGCCGCCAATATCAACGACAAGCACAACATCTTTGTTCATATCGATAAGGTTCAGGCAGCCCATAACAGAGAGGCGCGCTTCGACACGCGGGGAAATGACTTCTAGCGTTATGCCGGTTTCTTCTTTTACGCGCGAGAGGAATTCATCGCCATTACTCGCTTGGCGGCAAGCCTGTGTAGCCACGCAGCGCCAGCGTTTTACCTGTTTGTTTTTGATCTTACGCGCGCAGACATCAATCGCCTCTACGGCCAGATCCATGCTCTCCTCAGAGAGCTTTCCTGTCGCGCTTAAGCCCTTACCTAGGCGCACAACTTTGGAATAGGAATCTATGACGCGGAAACCGTCATCTGTGGGGCGCGCAATGAGCAAGCGGCAGTTGTTTGTCCCTAAATCTAGGGCTGCGCAGGCTTTGGAACGGCGGCCTCTATGGCTTCTCCGTCTATACCGATTCTGGCCTCGCGCACCCCGCGAGGTCTCAGATCCGGATGCGATTTGATCCGGCATTATATGTCTCTCTATGGCGTGGTCGCAAAAGCGCCGCAACGCGTGTTCGCCCCATGGTAGCAAGCCGCAAGGCTGAGAGGAAGCAAATAATCATAAAACAGTAAGGTGTATGCAGTCGCGCTGTTTGCCGCCCTAGTGAATATCCACGTGATCAAAGAAATGAGACCAATTGGGTTCGGGCCGCAGAGCTTCCATCGCTTCGTGCTGGGAGAGGAAAATTCGCCCAGAAAGAGCATCGATTAAGCTTGAGCGATATAGCCGCTCCCTGACGTGACTATGCAGCTCAGAGAAATGCAGGCGCACGTTCCCTGACATCAGGCGCTTATTGATTTCATGAAGACTAGATAGCGCGCTCGCATCGATTTTATTCACGGCGGGGCACATGAGAATCAAATCGGTCATATCTGAATTCTCAGTCAAAAGACGGGCGACCTTATCTTCCAAATAGCGCGCATTGGCGTAATATAAGCTCTCGTCAATACGGAGCGTAACGACCTCTTTGTCGGTCTCGACATTAAAACGTTCAGCGTCGCGATAGTGCTCCGTGCCGGGAAAGCGTCCGACAATCGCCATATGCGGACGCAATGTTGTGTGAATATGTAGCGCCATGGCAAAAATTACGCCCACAAGCACGCCCCACTGCACTCCTAATAACAACACAGAGAGGAATGTCGCGACTGC
>JBMYWT010000104.1:0-7184 GCA_049607665.1 Maricaulaceae bacterium | reverse complement strand
TAGGCGGGAGCTCTCGCGGCACACCCAGCGCATTCGGTTATATTCGCCTCTCCGCCTAATGAAGACAGCGGCGCATATTCAAATGGAAACCCACAGCACACACAACACGGTTCATCCAAAAAGGTGATCTTGGCCCAATCATCACCGATTGCAGCCTCCCAATTTGGGATAAGCGGGACAGGCGGCAAGATTAAATCCGTCATTTTACGCAGTGCGCGCCATATAGCAGCTTTATTTTGCCCCATGATTGCACCATATCGGTCTCATGCCAAATGTAAAATCCACCGCAAGAGATATCACCCATGATGGCCAGCGCCCCGCTGCGCCGCAAGTCTTTGATATGGCCAAGCGGCATATCCGGCGAGAGCGAGCGGCGAACCGATTTAACGCCACATCAACTTTGGCTTTTTTCTCCCAGCGCTGCGCAGAAGATATCGCTGAACGTCTGCTGGATATCGCCCGAACATTTCAAAACGCGTTGATTATCGCCCCGCCTGGATTTTGGCCGCATGTCGCGGGTCTCTTACCGGCTGCGAAACATCCCAAAAACATCACCACCTGTTATGATTTGCCCGATTCAACTGAAACGCGCGGGCGAATTGAGATCACCGCGCCAGACGATGCTTTGCCATTTGACCCAGAGAGCTTTGATCTTATCATTTCGATTTTATCACTCCACAGCGTCAATGACCTTCCCGGCGCGCTTATTAATATGCGGCAGTGCCTAAAGCCGGATGGGTTGATGATGGCGTCACTCTTTGGCGGGCAGAGCTTAAATGAATTACGCCAAAGCCTATATAGCGCCGAAGCCAATATAACGGGCGGCGTCACCCCCCGTGTGTTTCCAATGATCGATTTCTCGCAATCTGCCGCGCTGCTACAGCGCGCGGGCCTTGCCCTGCCTGTCGTCGATACAGATCGGTTCACCGTGCAATATAGCTCATTTGATCGATTGATAAATGATTTGAGAGATCAAGGAGAGACGAATATTTTAGCCGCCGCGAGCGGAGCGCCCATTTCAAAACCATTACGTGATGAGTTAATCACCGCCTATACGGCGCACAGTCAACATACAGAGCAAAAACTCACAACAACATTTGAAATTTTATGGCTGACGGGATGGGCACCAGATGCCAGTCAGCAAAAACCCCTAAAACCCGGAAGCGCGAAAATGCGCCTCGCCGATGCCTTAGGGGCAAAAGAGCAAAAACTCTAAGGACTGCTGAAATTGTCAATAACAACTGTCGAGGTTTGCCCCCAAGAAGATTCTTGACCATCCGCTAGCATTTTAAGGCCAACAAGCATACCCAGCGCAACTAACGCCGCTATCAAGCCGTATTCAATGGCTGTCGCGCCGCTCTCGTTGCGCAAATAATTTGCGAATGTACCTCGAAGGTTTTTTATCATTTTTCAAATCGCCGCCCCTTTGGCAAACGATCCCTTATTAACCGCGCCAGCTCTATATCAGCGGGCACGAGGTCTAATTCCATCAAACGATCTGGGAATACCCATTTAATCATTTGACCTTCACGCGGGCGGGCAAAGCCATCCCATTGGCGACACAAATATAAAGGCATCAAAAGATGAAAGTCGTCATACATATGAGATGCGAAAGAAAAAGGTTGTAAACACTGCTTACACGGCTCAACGCCTAACTCTTCTCTTAGCTCTCTAACGACAGCATCTTCTGGACTTTCCCCTGCCTCTAGCTTTCCTCCAGGAAACTCCCACAAACCTGCGTGCGTTTTTCCTTTTGGGCGTTGACTCATTAAAATCCGCCCATCCGCATCAATCAATGCACAGGCCCCAACAAGTAACACCATGGGATCTATCCTAGCTTCGTTAATTTTCTCTGTTTAGCGTTGCTATGGAAGTTAACTTCTATAGTCCGCGTTAATATCAATATAACCGTGGGTTAGATCGCACGTCCACACTTTTGCTAAACCAGTACCAACGCCAACATCTACATTTAATATGAGCTCATTCTGGCGCATATAGGCCGCCCCTTTTTCTTCGGTGTAATCCGCTGCGATTGCGCCGTTTTCCGCCACGAGATGCGGGCCAAATGCGATAGAGAGCTTGTCCCGATCCGCAGCTTGCCCTGATTTTCCGACAGCCATAATGATGCGGCCCCAGTTGGCATCTTCGCCCGCAATGGCGGTTTTCACCAGCGGAGAATTGGCCAGCGAGAGACCTATGGCCCGCGCGCTTTCATTGTCCGCAGCGCCGCTTATGTTGATCTCCACTAACTTGGTTGCGCCTTCGCCGTCGCGCACAACCTGCAAGGCGAGGTCTTGCAACACACCATGCAATGCGCGTTTGAAATCATCCAAGCGCGGATCGCTGGCGGCGGTAATATCCTCTGGACCGCCCGCCGCGCCGCTCGCGAGAAGCAAGAGCGTATCAGAGGTGGAGGTGTCACTATCTACCGTTATGGCATTAAATGTCGTTTGCGTCGCCTCCGCCAGTAAGTCCTGCAAAACAGATTGCGAGAGCTTGGCGTCCGTTGCAACATAGGCAAGCATCGTCGCCATATCGGGCGCAATCATCCCAGAGCCTTTGGCGATGCCGTTAATCTGTACGCTCGTGCCGTCAATCTTCGCCGCCGCGCTTGCGCCCTTGGGATAAGTATCCGTCGTCATAATCGCCGCCGCTGCGTCTGCCCAGCCGTCAGCCTTCATACGGCCCGCCATATCGGGGAGTTGCGCGGTGATACGGCTCGCGTCTAGCCGTTCGCCAATGACGCCCGTTGAGGCGACTTGCACAGTTTCCGCGCGCGCGCCAAAGACGTTGGCGGCGCTCTCGGCTGTCGCGCGGACGGCGTCATCCCCTGCCTTGCCCGTGAACACATTCGCATTGCCAGAGTTCACCACGACGAGGCACGGAGCGCCTGAGTTCTGCGCCTCGGTCAAGGCCTGCCGTGACCAGACAATCGGCGCGCCCGGCATTTGGTTTTTCGTAAACACGCCCGCGACCTGCGTACCCACCTGTCCGCGTAGCACCCATAAATCTGTACGGCCTTGATATTTCACGCCCGCCTCAGCCGTGGCCATATCAAACCCTGCTAAGGGCGGCATATCAGGGAAGCGCTCTGGCGCGAGCGGGGAGATTTTATATTTACTCATCAGGTGACGTCTCTTGTTCAAATGGTTTTGACTCAGGCGTATTTGACCGGGGCGCATTCGTATCAGACGTATCTTGCGAAACCGTTTCACCAGATGCGCCATTTGATGGATTATCATTCAAAAGCGAAATTTGCGCGGATTTACTCAGCTCCCCCATAAGAGCATTCATTTCTTCATATGTCAGGAAATTGGACAAATCACTTTTAACGTCCTCAAATTCAGGCTGCTTGGTTATGCGGCTTCCCGAATATTGGACAATATGCCAGCCTGCGCCCGTTTCAAATGGCTCTGATCGCCCCCCACGTTTCAGCGAGAAGACAGCTTTTTCAATCGCTTTGGGCAGCACGCCTTTGGCCGCATAGCCTAGGTCCCCGCCTTTGCCTTGCGTCATTTCATCAAGGGACAACTCTCGCGCGATATCGCCAAAACTCTCGCCCGCATCCAAACGCGCCAACACGGCTGTCATCGCCACTTCATCCGCGACCAAAATATGCCGCGCGCGTATTTCTTTGCCCGAATATCTTAGCGGCGCTTGAGCGTCATAAAGCTTACGCAGGTTTTCATCCGTGACTTGCTCGGCAAGATGTTTTTCAACCAGCATACGGCTTAGGATACGTTCGCGCGCAATGGCCAATTGGCGGCGCGTTTGATCTTCTTGGTCCAAAGAGCGCTTTAGCGCCTCTAACGCCAAAAGCCGTTGATCAATTAAATCATCCAAAGTGGCCTGAAAAATTGGATCTTTTCGGGTCAGAGCCTCACCTGTCGCAATATCGCCTTGGGCCTGCGCGCGCCGCTGCACATCGGACATATACAGCGTTGTTCCGTCCACACGGGCGACCGCTTGGTCATCAAGCCGCGCCGCAACTATCCCCAGCCCGTCATCTTCTATCTCTTGGGGCGGCTCATCACAGGCCTGCAAACCCAGAAAACATAGGCCGAATAGGAAACTTCGCCCTAATTGCCCGAAAAAACGGGGCAATGACGTAAAAACAGGTTTTGACGGTAAAATTAGCAGCATTTTTCCTCCTTAAAACGCAGTTTTACGCAGCCTGTATAAATTGTAGGACGCGGCTTCATTGACTTAGAGCATAACCGTCCCTAAGTCACCCGCAAGGATATCCACTTGCAGAAAATATGCCTGCGATTCATGGGAACGCTTACGTGTTAAATATTGCTAAAAAACTCTTCGGAACTGAAAACGACCGGAAACTAAAAAAACTTCGCCCTCTCGTGGATAAAATCAACGGGCTAGAGCCTGATTTTGTCAAACTCTCTGACGATCAACTTAAGGCCAAAACCGCCGAGTTTAGATCACGCCTTGCAGGCGGCGAAACGCTAGATGACCTTCTGCCCGAAGCCTTTGCGACAGTGCGCGAAGCCTCTAAGCGGACACTCGGACAGCGCCATTACGACGTACAGCTTATCGGCGGCATCACGCTACACCGTGGCGAAATCGCAGAAATGCGTACGGGCGAAGGCAAAACACTTGTTTCGACACTTGCGGCCTATCTTAACGCGCTAACAGGCGAAGGCGTTCACATCGTCACCGTTAATGATTACCTCGCGAAACGCGACTCGGAATGGATGGGACAGATTTACGCTTTCCTTGGCATGACCACGGGCTGTATCAATAACTTCGAAGCCTACGGCAATGAGCGCAAAGACGCTTATAATTGCGACATTACCTACGGCACCAATAATGAATATGGCTTTGATTATCTTCGCGATAATATGAAGTATTCCATTGCCGAAATGGCGCAGCGCAAACATGCTTATGCTATCATTGATGAGATCGACTCGATCCTGATCGACGAAGCACGAACGCCGCTTATCATCTCTGGTCCTACCGACGATAAATCAGACTTCTATCAGCGCATCGATAAGATCATCCCATTGATTGACGAGGATGGTTACGAAGTTGACGAGAAAGCGCGCACAGCGACCTTTAACGAAAGCGGCAATGAGCAAATCGAAGCCATCTTGCGCGAGCAAGGCATGCTCGAAGGCGAAAGCCTTTATGACGTGGAAAACGTCACCGTTGTTCACCACATCAACCAAGGCCTAAAAGCGCATAAGCTTTTCGTACAAGACAAAGACTATATCGTCAAAAATGACGAAGTCGTTTTGATCGACGAATTTACGGGCCGTATGATGGATGGTCGCCGCCTCTCCGAAGGCCTGCACCAAGCCATCGAGGCCAAAGAAAAAGTCGACATTAAACCCGAAAATGTCACGCTCGCCTCGATCACGCTCCAAAACTATTTCCGTCTTTACGGCAAGCTTTCTGGGATGACAGGTACGGCGGAAACCGAAGCCTCTGAGTTCCACGACATCTATAAGCTCGACGTTTTGGTTATTCCAACAAACCGTCCGATTCAGCGTATTGACGAAGAAGATGAAATTTACCGCACAGAACGCGAAAAGTTCAACGTCATTGTCGACGAAATCATCGCCTGTAAAGCGACAGGGCAGCCTGTTCTTGTCGGTACTGTTTCGATTGAGAAATCCGAAGCGCTTGCTCGCGTTCTCGCGGAACGTGATATTGAACACCGCGTTCTCAACGCGCGCTTCCACGAAGAAGAAGCGCAAATCGTTGCTAACGCAGGCGTCCCTGGCGCGGTAACAATTGCCACCAATATGGCGGGCCGTGGTACGGATATTCAGCTCGGCGGTAATTTGGACATGCGCGTCGAACAAGAAGTCGACAGCACACTTCCGACGGCAAAACGTGAAGCTAAAATCGAAGACATCAAAGCCGAAATCGCTGTTCGCAAAGAAGCCGCTCTAAAAGCGGGCGGACTTTATGTCCTCGGGACAGAACGTCACGAATCTCGCCGTATTGATAATCAGCTCCGTGGCCGTACAGGACGCCAAGGCGATCCGGGGCGTTCGAAATTTTATCTTTCCACAGAAGACGACCTCATGCGTATTTTTGGCGGCGACCGCCTAAAGAATATGATGAGCAAACTCGGCTGGGAAGAAGGCGAAAACCTAACCAACCGCTTTATGACCAAAGCCGTGGAACGCGCGCAAGTCCGTGTGGAAACACGCAATTTTGATATTCGTAAAAACCTTCTGAAATATGATGACGTTATGAATGACCAGCGCAAAACGATCTTCGAACAGCGCATGGAATTCATGACAGATGACGACGTATCGGATGTTGTCGAAGATATGCGCCATCAGGTTTGCGAAGATCTAATCGAAGCCCACGTCCCGAAAAAGGCCTATGCCGAACAGTGGGATATTGAAGGCCTCGAAAACCGCACGCGCGAACTTATGCGTCTGTCTGCTCCCTTTGCCGAATGGGCCAAAGAAGAAGGCATTGCCGATGAGGAAATGCTCGACCGCCTGAAGGAAAGCTCGGACATCATGTTCACAGAGCTAACCTCGACCATCGATAGCGGCGAAATGCAGCGCGTTGAAAAAGACATTCTCTTACAGGTCATCGATATGAGCTGGCGCGAGCACCTTCAGCAGCTCGACAATTTGAAATCTGTGATCGGCATGCGCGCCTATGGCCAGCGTGACCCGCTTAATGAGTATAAATCAGAAGCCTTTACGCTGTTCGATAACCTCCTAACGGATCTTCGCGAAGGCGTGACTAAGGCCATCACAAATTTACTCATGCGCGTGATGGAACAACGCCAGCAACAGCAGCAGCAGCAGCAGCAGCAAGCCCCTCAACCACAGGCACAAGCACAAGCAGCTAGCGCCCCTGCCCGTTCGCCTATGGATATGATGGCCGATAGCGCGCCTACCAACAAAGTCTCAGCCGCAGACTTAGAAGGCGTTTCGCGCAATTCCCCCTGCCCATGTGGCTCTGGGAAAAAGGTCAAACATTGCTGCGGTGCGCTTTAGAGCGCAGTGGCGTTTATTTAAGTTCATAAAGATGCATTAAAAAAGAATAGGCATAATCTAAGAAGATAATAAATAGGTGATTGTGTGAAGGTTTTTCTTCTTGGAGCTGGAGCCTCAAAAAGCTACAGCGATTCACCGGCAGGTGAAAAAATGCCTGTAGCCCTAGATTTCTTTCAAACCTTCAACAAATTGGATATT
>JBMYWT010000103.1:0-7671 GCA_049607665.1 Maricaulaceae bacterium | reverse complement strand
GGCCTCCAGAGCTGATAAGTCGAGGTCTTTTTTAACGGGTATTGTATCTGCTTCTTTGGAGATTGGCCTCGTACTTTCGTGTTGTTGCAACGTTTCAGTTGGAATTTGTTTTGGAGCTTGTGGTTTGGGCGTGAGCTCTTTGGCTTTATGGTTGAGATTGTTTAAGCGCTCTGTTTGCGGCGGTAGTGTATGTTCAGTGATATGGGTTTCGGTTGCGACGGTTTCTGCGGTTTTTGTGCTATGTTTGCTTTTAAGGCGTGATTTATGAATGCGTTCTTCTTCGGCTAACATGTCGAGAAAGTCAGAATTTTCTTTGTGTGGCGTAGCTTTGGTGACAGCGGGGGCTTGGGGTGCAACTTTTTCAGAAATAGATTGCGTGGGCTGTTTTGTGGCTTTGAAAGCGGGTTTAGCATGAATATCAGGAGTGTTCGCATGTGATTTTAACTCAGAATGCAAAAGAACATCGAATTCAGATGATGAAATCGTCTTAGATTTCAACCCTGATCTTATTTTTTTATGCTTTTTTTTCTTAAAAAACGCCATGTCAGTTCCCCTACGGGCTGTGCTCTAAACTGATTCTTACAAGATCGTTTATTGTTAATTTGTGTTTGACCTTGGTTAATTTTCGCTAAATTTTTATAAAGGTTGGTTTGTATTTAGAGTTTTTAAGGCCTAGGCTTGACGCCTCTTTATCTTGGCTTCATCATTTGTTTTTTAACAAGAAATTTAAGAGGTTTTATGACGCTTGCTTTTATTTTCCCTGGGCAGGGCAGTCAATTTGTTGGCATGGGCCAAGAGCTTTCGCAGGCTTTCCCCTCCGCGCGGCTTGTGTTCGAAGAAGTTGATGACGTGCTAAACCAGAAACTAAGCGCGCTGATGTGGAACGGCCCAATGGAAGAGCTGACCCTCACGGCCAACACACAACCTGCCTTGATGGCCTGTTCCGTGGCGGCGATGGCGGCGCTTAAAAGTGAATTTGATATCGATATCACGGCAGCAAAATATGCGGCGGGGCATTCCTTGGGTGAATATTCGGCGCTGTGTGCCTCTGGCGCGATTAGCCTTGCGGATACGGCGCGGCTTTTGCGTTTGCGCGGAGAGGCGATGCAAAAGGCTGTACCCGTCGGGGCAGGCACAATGGCGGCGCTATTGGGAGCCTCTGTGGAGGACGCGGAAAAAGCCGCTGCTGAAGGTCAAAAACTCGGTATCTGCCAAGTCGCCAATGATAATGCCACAGGGCAAATCGTGCTGTCTGGCGAAGTCGCCGCCGTCGAAGCGGCCGCGCAGGCGGCTCGTGATATGGGCGTGAAGAAGGCTGTTATCTTGCCTGTCTCCGCGCCGTTTCACTGTGATATGATGGCCCCCGCCGCGCGGGCCATGGCTGACGCGCTGGCCGATACGACGGTCAATGCGCCGAGTGTTCCGATTGTAAACAATGTCAGCGCCGCGCCGATCACTGACCCTAATCAACTCCGTGACGATTTGGTCGCGCAGGTCACAGGCCGCGTAAGATGGCGCGAATCGATTGAATGGATGGCAGGCGAGGGCGGTATTGAAACCTTCGCGGAACCCGGTTGCGGTAAAGTTCTAACCGTTATGCTCCGCCGTATTGTTAAGGGCGTAAGCGGTAATACATTGGCAACGCCCGAAGCGCTTGAAGCTTTTGCCGCGTCGCTAAATAGCTAAATTAATAGAATAGGTAGAGATATGTTTGATTTAACAGGAAAACGCGCACTTGTAACGGGCGCAACAGGTGGCCTCGGTAGCGAGATCGCGCGTAAACTCCACGCTCAAGGCGCAAGCGTTGCTATTTCAGGAACGCGGGCTGAAAAGTTAGAAGCCCTCGCGTCCGAACTGGGGGATCGCGTCGTTGTTACGCCGTGTAACCTCTCTGACGGCGAAGCGGTAGACGGCCTTGTCAAAACGGCCGCAGAGGCGCTCGACGGCGGAATTGATATTCTTGTCTCTAATGCGGGCCTAACGCGTGACGGTCTTTTAATGCGTATGAAAGCGGAAGATTGGGATCTGGTACAACGCGTGAATCTCGAAGCCTATTTCCGCCTTACTAAGGCCTGTATGCGCTCTATGATGAAGGCACGTTGGGGCCGTGTTATCGGTATCACCTCTGTCGTTGGCGTCACGGGCAATCCGGGGCAAACCAATTACGCCGCGTCCAAAGCGGGCATGATCGGCTTTACGAAATCGCTCGCAATGGAAGTCGCCTCGCGCGGCGTGACGGCAAATTGCGTCGCCCCGGGCTTCATTACGTCGCCCATGACTGACGCCTTGAACGAGGCGCAAACGAGCGCGACTCTCGCCAAAGTGCCTGCTGGTAAACTCGGCGAAGCGGCGGATATCGCAAATGCGGTGCTTTATTTAGCTAGTGAAGAGGCAAGTTACGTAACAGGACAAACCCTTCACGTGAATGGTGGTATGGCCATGATTTAGCAGGGGTTTTTATCCCAAGCTAAAGATATTACAGGGCCTAGCCATGAGATGAAAATCATGTTAGGCACCGCCAAGTTCAGAAAAAGGCTTGTTTTGTCACAAAACAACCTTATCTGCCCAGTACAAAGACTGCCGCGTTGGCAGCGTGACTAAAAGGATTAAATTATGTCAGATGTATTCGCTCGCGTAAAAAAGATGGTTGTTGAGCATCTTGATGTCGAAGAAGATAAAGTAACAGAAAAAGCTCACTTCATTGATGATCTTGGCGCAGACAGCCTTGATAACGTTGAACTTGTTATGGCTTTCGAAGAAGAATTTGACATTGAAATCCCTGAAGATGCAGCCGAAGAGCTCCAAACTGTTGGCGCCGCTGTGAACTTCATTTCTTCTAAAATCGGTTAATTTCGGTTTGCGCCGGGTTGTTGTCACAGGCTTAGGTCTCGTTACGCCCGTCGGCTGCGGCGTTGAAGCTGCATGGAAAAATCTCCTTTCTGGGCGCTCCGGCGCCCAAAAAATCTCTCATTTTGAGACGGACGACTTAGGCTGCAAAATTGCGGCTATCGTTCCCCGTGTTGACGGGCATGGCGGGGGCGCGCCTGACCAAGAGGGCGCTTTTGACCCCGATGCAGTCATGAGCAATCGCGACCGCAAGCGCATTGACGACTTTATTCTTTATTCTATCGCAGCCGCCGACGAAGCTTTGGCTGATGCAGGCTGGGCCCCAACAGAAGAGCAGCGCGAGCAACAAGAACGCAGCGGCGTTTTATTCGGCTCTGGTATCGGCGGATTAGAAACCACTTATAACGCAGCGATCACCCTCGCGGAAAAAGGCCCAAGACGCCTAAGCCCCTTTGTGGTGCCGGGCATGTTGATTAATTTGGCGGCGGGACAAATCTCTATTCGCCACGGCTTTAAAGGCCCCAACCACAGCGTGGTCACGGCCTGCGCAACAGGCGCACACGCCATCGGCGATGCGGCGCGCCTGATACAACGCGGCGACGCGGATGTCATGGTCGCGGGCGGCGGAGAAGCCGCGATTTGCCGCCTTGGTATTGCCAGTTTTGTAGCCTGCCGCGCCATGACGACTGGCTATAATGACACGCCGGAAAAAGCGTCTCGTCCTTACGATAGTGGCCGCGATGGATTTTTAATGGGCGAGGGCGCAGGCGCGCTTGTCCTCGAAGAATATGAGCACGCGAAAGCGCGCGGCGCGACGATTTACGCCGAATTTAAAGGCTATGGATTATCAGGCGACGCCTATCATATCACAAGCCCCGCGCCCGATGGTGACGGTGGTTACCGCGCCATGTCAGCGGCACTGAAAGACAGCGGTCTTGATGCCTCTGATATCGGTTATGTCAACGCGCACGGGACATCCACGCCAATGGGTGACGAGATTGAAATCCGCGCTGTAGAGAAATTATTTGAAGGCCAAACTGAAGGCTTGAAGCTCTCCTCAACGAAATCTGCGACAGGGCATTTATTGGGCGCAGCAGGCGCGATTGAAGCGATATTTTCTATCCTGGCAATCCGTGATCAAATCGTACCGCCGACGCTTAATCTCGAAGACCCGTCCGTTGAAACGGGCATTGACCTAGTTCCGCTAACGGCTCAAAAAGTAGAAATCAGTGCAGCCATGTCAAATTCATTTGGCTTTGGCGGAACGAACGCCGCTGTGATTTTTGCCAAGGCGCCTTAAACGACAATGGCGCGTAAAAAAGCTAAACAATCTCAACGCATTAAAGATGTTTCTGGATCTTCTGACCCCAAAAAAATAAGCTGGTTAAGCCTTTTTATTATGGCGAGCATAGGTGCCGTAACATTCTTGGGCGGCGTGGCGCTCATTGGGTATAATGCCCTCAAATATAATTACGTCAAAACTGGCCCGCTGGAAACCGAAACGGTTTTCACAGTGCCGCGCGGCGCAGGGTTGTCCAAAATCGCAAATCAACTTGAGGCGAATAATCTCATCGAGAGCGCGTTTATTCTTAAGTTAAATAAGAAAATTTTAAAATCAGATACTGCAATGAAAGCGGGAGAATATATCATTCCTGCGGGCGCGAGCATGCGCGATATCGCCGACATTATAGAATCTGGCAAATCGGTTTTATATCCTTTCACCATCCCCGAAGGCCTGACGAGCAATCAAATTTTGCGCCGCATGAGCGATGTCGAAACACTGACGGGCGACCTTCCGAAAAAGGTAGTTGAAGGCACACTTTTACCTGAAACCTACCTCACGCCGCGGGATATGAGCCGCCAAGATTTGATCCGCCAAATGCAGCGCGCCCAGACAGAATTAATCAATCGCCTTTGGGAAACACGCCAAAAAAACTTACCGATTAAATCCAAAGCCGAAGCCATTATTTTGGCATCTGTTGTCGAAAAAGAAACAGGCATCGGCAGCGAACGCGACGAAGTTGCTGGTGTGTTTATTAATCGCTTACGCAAGGGGATGCGCCTTCAATCTGACCCGACGATTATTTACGGTATTACGGGCGGCGAGCCTTTAGGACGCGGGATTAGGCGCTCTGAAATTGATCGTAAAACCGATTGGAATACCTATCAAATTAATGGCCTTCCCAAAACACCCATATGTAATCCAGGGGCCGAAGCTATTGCGGCTGTGCTACAGCCCGCTGAAACAGAGAATTTGTTTTTTGTGGCAGATGGTACGGGCGGACATGTTTTCGCCAAAACTGTCCGGCAGCATAATAATAACGTAAAAAAATGGCGAAAAATTGAACGTCAAAGAAAGCGTGGAACAAAATGAGTCAGGCTGCAACCCTGTCTGGAATGACGGGGTTTGCCCGAATTTCTGGCCAATATGAAAATCATAATTGGCAATGGGAGGTCCGCAGCGTGAATGGGAAATCGCTCGATGTTCGTATGCGATTACCAAACGAATTTTCTGATATTAATGGTGATGTCCGCAAAATTTTTACGAAATACTTTGCGCGAGGAAACCTACAGCTTGCTTTAGATTTGGTCTCGTCCGGTGCGGAAAGCACATACGTCGTCAACGAAGATCTATTTGGCGTTCTTTCTGATTTTGTGGAAAAACAAGGCGGTACGCCTGATGCGCACAAGCTCTTGCAAGTGGAGGGCATGGTAATTTCAACACGCTCCAGTGTCAGTGATGATGAAAAAGAGGCCTTGAAGAACGCGATTTTGGATAGCGCCGATGAGCTTGCGAACAATCTTAAATCTGCCCGTGATGTCGAAGGCCGCGCGGTTGCTCCTGTTATGATCGGGGCGGTTGAAAAAATTGAAATCTATGTGGCGCAAGCCGAGACACTTGCGGCCGTGAAGCCAGAAGCGATTTTGAAACGCCTTCAAACCTCTATCGCAGAACTTAAGGGGCAGGATTTAGATGCGGATCGCCTTGCACAAGAGGTTGCCGTTTTGGCGATGAAAGCTGATGTTCGTGAGGAGCTAGACCGTTTGAAAGCCCATTGCGATCAGGCGCGCGCTTTATTGGCGCAAGGATCGCCTATTGGACGCAAGTTGGGTTTTTTGGCTCAAGAATTTCACCGTGAAACGAATACGCTTTGCTCTAAGTCGTCCGATATAGAGCTAACGCAAATCGGTCTAGAGATGAAAAGCGTCATAGAGCAATTCAGGGAGCAAGCGGCCAATGTCGAATAACCTAAGCGAATTGAAATCACACCGGCGTGGCCTGATGATTGTTTTGTCTTCGCCTTCTGGCGCGGGGAAAACGACGTTGACGCGTCGCTTATTGAAAGACAATCCCAATGTGGCGATGTCTGTTTCGGCGACGACGCGTAAACCTCGTCCGGGCGAAATTGACGGCGAGGATTATTTCTTTGTCTCAAAGGCGAAGTTTTCGCAAATGATCGACGATGAAGCTTTCTTGGAATACGCCAAAGTGTTCGATAACTTTTACGGGACACCGCGAGCACCAGTCGAAGAGGCGCTGCAAGGCGGGGCGGATGTTATCTTTGATATTGATTGGCAAGGCGCGCAGCAGCTCGGGCAAGCGGCGGCGGATGATTTGGTGAAAGTTTTTGTGCTGCCGCCCGATATGCGCGCGCTCGAACAACGTCTACAAAGCCGCGCGCAGGATAGCCAAGAGGTCATCGCGAAACGCATGGCCAAATCCGAAGCCGAGATCAGCCATTGGTATGAATATGACTATGTCATCGTTAATGAAGAGGTCGATACGGCACTGGCAGAGCTACAAACGATTGTCGATGCCGAACGCATGAAACGCCGCCGCCAGCTCTGGTTAGGGCCGTTTGTAAAAACGCTGACGGATGGCGGATAGACTTATGCCGTTTGGTTTTGAATTAAATAATTTGTGAGCTTTTGAAACGCGTCCACCGGTAATTCTTCGGGGCGGTTTTGTGGGTTTATATCGCAGGATGCGCACCAATCCTCGGCGTTAAGCCCTTGTTTTTCTGCGAAAGATTTGAGGGAACGGCGCAGCATTTTTCGTCTTTGTCCAAAGGCGGCTTGCGTGACTTCGCCGAGGGTTTTTAGGTGTGCGTAGCGCCGAGCTGGTGGTTTGACCTCCATGAAAACCACAGCGGAATCGACTTTGGGCGGCGGAGTGAAGGCTTTGGCGGGTACGACAAAGGACAAATCGACGTCGCAAATACTCTGCGAGAGGATGGCGAGGCGGCCATAGGCTTTGTCGCCGGGCTGCGCGGCGATACGTTCGGCGACTTCTTTTTGGAACATTAAAACGGCGCGTGACCAAAATAACGGGTCAGAGGTAAGCCAATTAATCAGGATTTTCGTGCCGACATTATAGGGCAGGTTGGCGGCGATCTTTACGTCGCCGTTTATTGGGTTTGGAATGATGGCGTGCCAATCAATCTTCACGGCGTCGCCATTTATCACGGTAAGGGTGCCGTCTGCTGCGTCGCCTATATCTTGGAGGGCGGGGAGAAAGCGCTCATCCATTTCTACAGCGACGACGTTTTCTGCGCCTGTCTTAAAAAGTGAACGCGTGAGGCCGCCGGGGCCGGGGCCGACTTCAATTATTGTTTCATTAGGCGCAGGGGTCACGAGGCGCGCGATCTTATCCGTGACATTCATATCGAGTAGGAAGTGCTGCCCGAGTTTCTTATTCGCGGCGAGGCCGTGCAAGCGGACCACTTCAGTTAGTGTTGGGAGGTTTTCCATTATACGGCCTTAAATGCGCGGCGGTGGTCGGCGATATCACGCGCGGCTTTGATGGCCGCGATCAGGCTATCA
>JBMYWT010000102.1:0-8148 GCA_049607665.1 Maricaulaceae bacterium | reverse complement strand
AGCGACCAGTAATATTTGCACCAATTCGGGTCTGTGTTGTTTGGCGTTCACGATCCATATGAGCCTTTTGGGTGATGCAGGATTGAAACGCCTTGCTATGCTTAATCACGAAAAGGCCTGCGATCTCGCAGATCGTCTCTCGGCGATTGATGGCGTTGAATTGATGACGGACACATTCTTTAATGAGTTCACATTGCGCCTGCCGAAAACGGCCGCTGACGTTGTGGAAAGCTTGGTAGAGAAAGGCGTCATCGGCGGTGTGCCAATGTCTCGCCTGTCGGGCGCACATGAAGATTTACTCCTCGTGACCGCGACTGAAATCGTGAGTGATGAGGATATCGCCGCCTATGAGGCAGCATTGACGGAGGTGTTGTCATGAAGAGCACAGGACGCCCTACAACACCCGTCGCCGCAAATGTAAATGAACGCGCGACCATTTCAGGGAATAAAGGTCTCGCGCAGGCTGAGCCGCTGATTTTTGAAGTCGGTACGCTCGATAAGACTGGCGTTGATTTACCCGCGCCTAAAGGCACATCACGCCTCGGTGGACATGCCCGTCAAGGTGATATCGGCCTGCCGGGATTGTCCGAACCCGAAGCCATGCGCCATTATGTGCGCCTGTCGCAAAAGAACTATGCGATTGATTTGGGTGTCTATCCGCTCGGGTCATGTACGATGAAGCACAATCCGCGTTTGAATGAAAAAGTCGCGCGTATGCCCGGTTTTGCCGATGTGCACCCGCTCCAACCTATCAGCACAGCGCAAGGTGCGCTGGAATTGATGAATGAGCTCTCCGATTGGTTGATGACTCTGACAGGAATGCCAGCAGTTGCGCTAACGCCCAAAGCGGGCGCGCATGGCGAGCTTTGCGGCATGATGGCAATCCGCGCGCGACTGGACGCCGACGGTATGAGCCATAAGCGCCGCGTGCTTGTTCCCGAAAGCGCGCATGGCACCAATCCTGCTACGGCGGTTCAGTGCGGATTTAAAGTTGATGAAATCCCCGCCTCAGGGAATGGCCGCGTGAATTTGGCGTCGCTTAAAGAAAAGCTAGGTCAACCAGGGGCAGAGAATGACGTAGCGGGTATTATGCTGACTAATCCCAATACGTGCGGACTGTTCGAAACGGACATTGTCGAAATTGCAGAGCTTGTTCATGCTGTCGGCGGGTACTTTTATTGTGATGGCGCGAATTTTAACGCGCTTGTTGGCCGTGTTCGTCCCGGAGATCTGGGCGTTGATGCGATGCATATTAATCTGCACAAGACGTTCTCTACGCCGCATGGCGGAGGCGGCCCGGGGTCTGGGCCGACGGTTCTCTCTGATGCGCTCAAAGATTACGCGCCTGTGCCTTATGTTGTGGAAACAGATGATGGCTTTAGCCTTGTTGAGCACGCAGACGGCGGCAGCTTTGGCCGCATGTGTGCCTTCCACGGGCAAATGGGTATGTATAGCCGCGCGCTCACCTATATGATGAGCCACGGATCTGATGGTTTGAAACAAGCGACAGAAGACGCGGTTCTAAATGCGAATTACGTGCAGGCGAGTCTGTCTGATGTGATGACAACGGCGTTCGAAGGGACGTGTATGCATGAGGCATTATTTGATGATCGCTTCCTGAAAGACACAGGCGTTGAAACGCTCGATTTCGCCAAAGCCATGATCGACGAAGGCTACCACCCGATGACGATGTATTTCCCATTGGTCGTTCACGGGGCAATGTTGATTGAGCCGACAGAGAGCGAGTCCAAAGCCGAATTGGACAGGTTCATTCGTTCTATGCGGGGTTTGGCTGAGCGCGCGAAGGCGGGCGAAGTTGAAAGTTTCAAAGCTGCGCCGATCTATGCGCCGATGCGCCGATTGGACGAAACACAGGCGGCTCGTAAACCTGTCCTGCGCTGGGAACCGCCTATAACGGCCCAAGCCGCGGAATAGTCTAAGTGATCAAAAATAAGCCCCGCCAATTTGGCGGGGCTTTTTCTCTGCGCTTGAAGGGGGCTGTCGCGCAAAGAAGGTGGGGGTTAACTTAAAGAGATACCGATTTGTCGGTCAGGGAGGTAATCATGGCACCGACTTCTTGGGTGAGAGTTTCCATATCAAGAGAATTGGTTGTGACGGCACCTAAAACATCACCCGTATAGCTGTCTACAAGCATGGCTTTGGCGTCGGCGCTTTCCCACGCAAGGCTTTCTTGGGGAATATTTAGGCCCGTCTCGACAAGGGCTTTGCCACCAAAGCTGGCCCAATGTGCGTCACCTTCTGTCCCGTAAAATAAAACATAGGGAAGCCCGCTATCGACGGCGGCAAGACGAATTTCGTCTAACACATTGTCAGAGACTGTGTAGCTCTCTGTGTAACTGGGGGTCGCATTCAAATATGCGCCGGGTGTCACATAGTTTAAATCAAATGTTCCGCTGCGGCTAAGCGCGTTCCAATTGGGCGTTTCTTGATAGGGCGCGGTAATAATCTGGCCGCTTTGAATGCGGGCAATGCCAATACTGGCGCCATAAGGTAGGGAAGCCGTCGTGTTGTCTTTATTCGTATTTAGAGTTTCCGGTGCAGGGGCCTGAGTGAAAAGGGTAATATCATGAAGAAGGGGGACGCTCATATCCTCTGCTAGGCTGGGCGTAGCAAATCCTGTGAAAATGCTTGCGATTAATGCGGCTTTTAAAATTGATGTCATGTTGCGTCCTTTCTGCGTTATGCTTTTGTCGAATGCGAATAGGGCAGGGCTTTGCCGAAAAAGAGGAACTTTGCAGGCTATCCTGCGGCGGAAATAAGGCAGAGCTTGCAGCCATTATGGTTAATGCATATTAACCTCTTTTACCTTGGCGATAGCGTAATGTTCCCCTAGTGTTCTTTTATGAGGAATGGGATTCGGATAATTGGGATTGATCCCTCTTTGGTCGCTTGCGGTTGGGGCGTGATTGATATGGAAGGCACAAAGCTGCGCCATGTCGCCCACGGCGTTATACGCGCGAACACCAAAGCGCCCCTGCCGATACGGCTTAAGATTATCTTCGAAAGCCTTGTCGATTTAATACAGCTCCACGACCCCAATGAAGCGGGCGTCGAAGAAGCCTTTATGAAAAACAACGCCGCGAGCGCGCTTAAGCTCGGTCATGCGCGCGCGGCGTGCCTTTTGGCGGCCAGTACATCAGGGTTGGCCGTGGGGGAATATTCTCCGCGCTCTGTGAAGAAATCCGTGGTTGGCACAGGCACGGCGGACAAAACACAGGTTGCCCACATGATGAATATTTTAATGCCGGGCTGCGGCGTGAAGGCGGGGGATGCGGCGGATGCTTTGGCAATAGCAATCTGCCACGCGCACCGCGTTAACGCGCAAGGCGTTCTTTATAGGCAAAGCGCATGATCGGAATGTTATCTGGAACCTGCCTCATGGCGGGCATGGGCGAAGCGATTATCGACGTCGGCGGCGTTGGATATTTGGTGCAATGCGGGTCACGCACTTTAGGCACGCTAACCGAAGGGCAATTTGCGCGGCTACATGTGGAAACCCATGTCAGAGAACAAGCAATTACGCTTTTTGGTTTCGCTACCGAAGAAGAACGCGCGTGGTACGTGCGCTTGCAATCCGTGCAAGGCGTTGGGCCGAAAGCGGCGCTGGCGATTTTAGATATTTTAACGCCGAGCGAAGTTTTATCGGCGGCTAGCCTTGAGGATAAAGCCTCTTTCGCGCGGGCGTCAGGTGTGGGGCCGAAACTGGCGACGCGCATTGCGACGGAACTATCAGGGAAGCCGCCGCCGCAAGGACGGGGTGTTGGCGCGGTTTTCACTAAGCCTGTAGGCGGGAGTGATAAGGCGGCGGATGATGGGACGGCTTCGGATATGGCCATCCGCAGTGACGCAGTGTCTGCGCTTGTGAATTTGGGCATTGGGCAATCCGAAGCTTTGCGCGCCGTAGCAAGCGCACATCAAGCCTCGCCTGAAACGCCTGCGCTTGACGCTCTGGTGAAAGCTGCGCTGAAAGAACTCAGCGCATGAGCCAGAAACCTATCAATGAAGAGCGCATCATAGGCGCTTACAGTCAAGTCGGCGACGGGCGTGACCGTGCTTTGCGGCCTTTATCCTTTGATGATTTCGTTGGGCAAGCGGGCGCAATTAAAAATCTGAAAGTCTATGTCGAAGCCGCGCGCCGCCGCGAAGAACCGCTCGATCATCTTTTGCTCTCTGGCCCACCAGGTTTGGGTAAGACAACACTCTCGCAAATCGTGGCGCGGGAACTTGGCGTGAATTTCCGTTCGACATCGGGGCCTGTGATTTCCAAGGCAGGGGATTTGGCGGCGCTGCTCACGAACCTTGAGCCGCGCGATGTCTTGTTCATTGATGAAATTCACCGCCTTAATCCTGTGGTGGAGGAAGTGCTTTATCCTGCGATGGAGGATTTTGAACTTGATTTGATTATCGGCGAGGGCCCTGCTGCACGCTCCATTAAAATTGATCTCGCGCCTTTTACACTGATTGGCGCGACAACGCGGGCGGGACTTTTGGCGACGCCGCTGCGGGATCGTTTCGGTATTCCTGTTCGCCTCGAATTTTATGACACGGCGGAGCTAACGAAAATTGTGCTACGGGCAGGTAGCAAGCTGGGCCTGAATATGAGCGCAGACGGCGCGGGCGAAATTGCACGCCGAGCGCGCGGAACACCCCGTGTGGCGGGGCGGCTTTTGCGCCGCGTGCGGGATTTAGCGGAACACGAAGGTCATATCAGAATTGACCGAGCAGCGGCGGATCAGGCGCTTGTCCGTTTAGGGGTCGATGATATTGGCCTTGATAAGCAAGATATGCGTTATCTTATGGCGCTGTGTGAAATGTTTGGCGGCGGCCCTGTCGGGGCGGATACAATGGCGGCAGCTTTGTCCGAAGCGCGCGACGCACTCGAAGATGTGATTGAGCCTTACCTCATTCAGCAAGGCTTTTTGCAACGTACGCCGCGCGGGCGTGTGGCGACGCCGCGTGCCTTTGGGCATTTAGGGCTTGATGCGCCCACTATGCCTGTTACGCCTGATTTGTTTAAAGGCGGAGACGTGAAAGATGGATGACAATCAGCTAGCCCCCCAAGACCTCCCGACTATGGGCTATTTCAAAGGCCGTGAACATTACTATCCTGTCCGTGTTTTCTATGAGGATACGGATTTTTCGGGCGTGGTTTATTACGCCAATTATCTGCGGTTTTTGGAACGTGCGCGGTCTAGCTATTTTCGCCTTGCGGGGATTGGTCACGCGGAACTCTTGGAGCGCAACGTGCCGCTGGCGTTCGTCATTCGTAAAATCACGCTCGATTATAAACGCTCTGCTAAGATCGATGATGTGCTGTCCGTGATGACGACTTACGACACATTCAAAGGCGCGCGCCTGATGGTCAGTCAGAAAATATTTCGGGGTGAAGAGCTTTTACTGACAGCGGATAGTGAGGCCGCCTGTATTGATCTCAATGGTCGTCCCCGCCGCGCAACGCCGCAAATGATCGAAAAGCTCACGCCTTATTTGTTGAAATAGGCGTCTTGATTTACTAGTTTTTTAGAACGCCGAATTTTACTTATCCCACGCCATCCCATTAAAATTTTAAAATGTACATATTATGTTCTCATTTTGAGGGCGTTTTAGGGAGTTTGTCCCATGTTTTATACTTAATTTTCTCTTAATAGGCATTGTTTCCCATAATATCCCATGATATCCCATAATATGCTCATGCGGGATGGGCCTAGGGGTAGCTGTGTTTTTAGCAACGGTCACAAACAATTTGGATGCGAAGGGGCGTGTGTCTGTACCGTCCGAGTTTCGTTCTGTTGTGGCGGGGGCGGATTTTGACGGAATTATCGTCTGGCCGAGTTTTGACGGAGCCTATCTTGAAGGTGGCGGGCAGGCTCTATTGGAGGCCTACCAAAGTTCTCTAGATCAGATGGATTATTATGATGAAGGGCGCATTGCCTTGCAGCGCGCGATCTTCGCCGAGAGCCGCCGCCTCCCATTTGACAGTGGCGGGCGTGTATCGCTCCCCAAAGATTTGGCCGATTACGCAGGGCTGAACGGGCGGATCACATTTGTCGGTCTGGGCCGTAAATTTGAAATCTGGAGTCCAGACGCGCATGAAGCGCGCAGCGCGAAAATGCGAGAGCTAGCACGTGAGCATCGTCACCTTCTAAAGCCTGTCTCGCCAAGCCAAGGCAGCGCGTCATGAGCGGCGAGGTGAACGTGACCGCTTCCGTCCGTGCGCCGCATTACCCTGTCATGTTGCCCGAAGTTTTGGCGGCTCTTCGCCCTCAAAACGGCGAGACATATATTGACGGAACATTCGGAAATGGCGGCTATAGCGAAGCCTTTTTAAAGGCGGATAATTGCCATGTTATCGGGCTGGATCGTGACCCGTCTGTTGGCCTACGTGCGGTAGAACTTGCGCAGACATATGATGGACGATTTCGCCTGATTGAAACGCCGTTTTCTAAAATGGATGAACTTAGCCTCCCTAAACTCGACGCGGTTGTGCTCGATATTGGCGTGTCGTCTATGCAGCTCGATCAGGCGGAGCGCGGTTTTTCTTTCATGCGGGCAGGGCCGCTCGATATGCGTATGGGCAGCGACGGCCCGACGGCGGCGATGGCTGTGAACCAACTGACACATGGACAGCTTGCGGGGATATTCAAAATTTACGGTGAAGAGCGCCAAGCCAAGCGCGTGGCCGATGCCATCATGCGTGCCCGCGAAATTGAAGACATTATCACGACAGACGCGCTCGCTAGTTTGATTGAAGCTACAATTGGCCGTAGCGGGAAAACCCATCCTGCAACGCGTGTGTTTCAAGCGCTACGCATTTTTATCAATGATGAATTAGGCGAACTTTATCGCGGACTTTGCGCGGCAGAACGTTTGCTCCTACCTGGCGGTCGATTGATTGTTGTGACATTCCATTCGCTCGAAGATCGTATTGTAAAATCATTTTTCCGTACGCGTGCAGGCGAAGTCTCGGGGGGGTCGCGCTATCAGCCCGAAGTTATTCACAGCGGCCCAGAGGCGAGCTTCACGCTGCAAAAACGCGGCGTCGTCAAACCGTCTATATCGGAAATATCCGAAAACCCGCGCTCGCGTTCTGCGAAGCTGCGTTATGGTGTGCGCTCTGATGCGCCTGCATTTGAGACGGATGACGGGCTGCTGCCCAATGTGCCAAGCGTTCACGATATTCGGTGGGCTGCATGAGTAACAGCTACCACACACAAGCCGATGCGCTCCGCCGCTTAACGGCCTTTTTGCTATTGCTTTTAGGCGTGAGTCTGATGGCTGGTTTATATTATGTGAAAACGCGGGCGCAAACGGCGAAGAATATAGCGTCTCAATTGGAGTATAAAATCGGCATAGAGGAAGCGGCGATTTCTGTACTCCATGCGGAGATTGCGCATTTAGAAAACCCTGCAAGACTACAGCGTCTTGCCCAATCCGAACTCGGCTTAGGCATTATTCCAGATGACCATATTATAGAGATGTCTGATATCGAAGCTATATTCCCGGTTGCGGAAGCTCTAGCCGATAAGGGTATAGCGCAAGGGGGGCAGCCATGAGCTTTGACCTGCACGCGCACGATATAAATATGCCTGAGCCGATGCGGCCAAACGGTTTGAATATGAGCCGGTTGAATGTTGCTGATGAAGAGTTTGCCGCCGTTTCCGAAGGGCGTATTCGTATTCGTATCGGAGCCTTTGCCTTTTTATTGATGATCTTGCTTATCGTGTTGCGACTGGCCGAAGTGAGCATTCTTGGCGAGAAAGCAGCTGAGCCAAATCTGCCAAAAGCGGTGACAACAACACGGGCGGATATTGTCGACCGTAATGGCGCTATTTTGGCGACGACCCTGCAGACTTATTCGCTCTATGCTGAGCCGCGCAAAGTTTGGAATGCGCGCGAGACCGCGCAAGGTATTGTAAGTGTCCTGTCGCATTTGGATGAAGACAAGGTTGCAGAACGCCTTACGTCGGACCGCTCTTTTATATGGATTGCGCGGGGTCTTACGCCCAAAACACGTCAAAGCCTTTTCAATTTAGGTCTGCCGGGCTTGGCTTTTAGGCAAGAACCGAAAAGAGTCTACCCGCGCGGAGAGCTTGCGGCTCATGTTGTTGGCTTTTCGGATACGGATAT
>JBMYWT010000101.1:0-8240 GCA_049607665.1 Maricaulaceae bacterium | reverse complement strand
ACTGCCGACGCCTTGCCCCGCACCCCAAATGTCTTTCCACGCTTTGGCTTCGGTATTGCCGCCTGATCCAAAATTCATGGTCGATTTGTCGGCGCTTTCTAAATTCTCAGGATCCATACCTGCGCGCGCTATTGGGCCTTTTAGATAATTCCCAGGAACGCCCGTGAACAATGACGAATAGACAATATCTTCGCCAGCCGCATCAATAAGATCTTGCTTATACTGCTCTTCGGCGTTGGCTTCTTCACATGCGATAAAACGCGTTCCGATATAGGCAAGATCTGCGCCCATAGCTTGCGCGGCTGCAATTGCCCCGCCAGTTGCGATAGAACCCGACAAAAGAAGCGGCCCATCATGAAACTCACGAATTTCAGGAATAAGCGCAAAGGGTGACAATGTGCCCGCATGACCGCCCGCACCTGCGCAAACCGCGATGATGCCATCTGCGCCAATTGATAAAGCTTTCTTCGTGTGACGAATGTTTGTGACGTCATGAAGCACAATTCCACCATAACTATGCACAGCGTCAAAGACCATTTGAGGGGCTTGGAGGCTGGTTATAATAATGGGCACTTCTTGGCGCACACAGACTTCCATGTCGTGTTGCAAGCGATCATTAGATCCATGACAAATTTGGTTCACAGCAAAAGGCGCAACCTTTTTATCGGGATTTTCTTTTTGGTACTGATCAAGTTCCAGCTTGATCCGAATGATCCATTTTTCTAGCTCTTCTGCAGGTCGGGCATTTAGCGCAGGGAATGATCCCACAATACCGGCCTTACATTGCGCGATCACGAGCTCTGGCCCTGAGACGATAAACATTGGCGCGGCAATGACTGGAAGTTCTAGGTTTTGTAAAATTTTAGGCAAAGCCATAGTCAATCTCTCTTAAATTGGAGCCGTAAAAGTAAAATGATAATATAAAATTAGTTACGAAAATCCGTATCCGCTTCGGATGCCATCCATATCATCGCCGCAAAGGCACCGACGTTTTGTGCCATTTCTTCAGGAATGATTTTATCAAAAGTGTCATCTGGTGTGTGATGCAGATCGAAATAATCAGTGCCGTCTTGTTGCAGACGCATAGCCGGAACACCTTGGGCGAACATAGGGCTAATATCCGGACCGCCGCTCGTTTCCGCCTCTGACATAGGCAGACCTAAAACATCCGCTACATCGCTAAGCAGCGCATTACCGCTCTCGCCTTTAACGCCCGACTGAACTTCATAAACAAGCCCTGCCCCGAAATCAGATTCGCTAGCAAGCATATGTTTTGCTAAATCATCTTTATGCGCTTTGACATAAGCAAAGCCGCCTAACAGGCCAACCTCTTCCGCGCCAAAAGCTACGACACGAATAGTACGTTTCGGTTTCAGCCCCGAATCTAATAGGAGCTTCGCCGCGCCTGCCGTGATACCCACGCCTGCGCCGTCATCAATCGCGCCTGTGCCCAAGTCCCAGCTATCCAAGTGACCCCCAATTAGGATGATTTCATCTGGCTTTTCGCTGCCGACGATCTCGCCAATGACATTGCCCGACGGAAGATCGCCAACATGTTTCGGCGAGAGGTCTAAATGAAGACGTACTGTTTCGCCGCGCTCTAATGTCCGTTCAAGCTGATCCGCATCGGGTGCTGAGAGCGCCGCAATTGGAATACGCTTTATGTCATCTGCGTAACGCATTTGACCCGTATGCGGGAAACGGTGACTGTCTGTACCCACCGAACGAATAACGACCGCAAGCGCTCCGCGTTTAGCGGCTTCTGTTGCACCTGAACGGCGTTTCTGATTGGCTGGGCCATACCCCGCTCCGTCAGGCGCCTTTTTCATGCGTCCAGAGATAAAGACGATCTTTCCATCAAGGCCGCCCATGGGCGCGTTTTTCAAATCTTCAAATGTAGGAAAATAGGCGATGTCGGCTTCGACTCCACCTTCAGCCGTAGCGACTGAGCCGCCAAGTGATGTCACAAACAATTTTTGCGGATTAGGCGTAAGGATATGCGCCGTTTCAACACCGCGTTCCCAGCCCGGAATAGTGAAAGGTTCGATACGAACATTTTCAAAACCAAGCGCTTTAAACTTATCGACGGCCCAATCACGCGCGCGGGCTTCAGCTTCGCTACCGGCAAGGCGCGGACCAATCTCTGTCGTCAGGCTCTCCGTGATATCATAGCCATAGCTACCCGTTTTCGCCATATCCAAAAGACGGGCCACTTCTGGGTATTTCGCAAGAGCCGCCGCATTCGCAGCAGAGACTTCAGTTTTGACCGTATCAACGGGCATTTGCGTATCAGGCGCAGATTGCGCGCATCCCACTAAGAGAGCTGCGGAGGATAAAAGGGTGATGATTTTTTTCATGGAGACTCTCCTTCAATGCGCAATTTTGTGCCTGTATGACAGGCCCGCTTCAAACCGCAAGTAATTTGCCGCAAGTAATTTGTATCTTTCATCTTATGCATTTGTGACATAGTACATGCGCAAAGTGATTTGAGGGAGGACACATTATGACATTGTTCCAAAAAATATATTCCAAAACCGCTCTCTGCGGCGCAGCAGCTTTGCTTGTGGCCTGTGAAGCCTCTGTAAAACATGACGACGATGTGTCTGTGACAGTTAAACCGCCGATTGCGTCCGCCGCAGAAATTGGCCGCCGTATTGAGCGCCTAGCATCTGATGAATTCGAAGGCCGCGCCCCCTCTACGCCAGGCGGCATTGCCGCGTCTCAGTATATTGCGGATGAAATGAAAGCGGCTGGGCTTAAGCCGATGGGCCGCGACGGAACATACTTCCAGCCTGTTACCTTAACCGAAACGGCAGTTATGCCCTCTTCTACGCTTTCTATTTCAAAAGGCGGCGAAGAACTTATGGCCGCTGACCAAAAAACTAACAGCGTGTTTTGGACAAAACGCCTTTCTGAAAATCTTGGCATTGCAGAAAGCGAACTGGTCTTTGTTGGCTACGGTATTGTTGCCCCGGAATATGGCTGGAATGATTATGAAGGTATAGACGTGACAGGTAAAACCGTTGTTATGCTTGTCAATGATCCGGGCTTTGCGACGAAAAATGACGCGCTCTTTAAGGGCAGCTCTATGACCTATTACGGCCGCTGGACATATAAGTTCGAAGAGGCAGGTCGCCAAGGCGCTGCCGCCGCTCTGATTATTCATGACACAGCACCCGCAAGCTATGGCTGGGACGTTGTATCCGGCAGTTGGACAGGCGCACAATATGACCTTGTCCGTCCAGACAAAGGCGCATCACGCACCAAGGTTGAAGGTTGGCTACATTTAGATAATGCCAAATCTCTATTCGCGTCTGCCGGTTTGGACTTTAATGACCTATCTGGCCGCGCCATGGAAAAAGGTTTCAAGCCGCTACCAATGGGCGATTTGAAACTTAACGCCACGCTTGAGCAAAAGGTTAAAACCGTCGAAAGCCGCAATGTCGCTGGCGGCGTTGTTGGCACTGAACGTCCTGATGAATATGTGCTCTATATGGCGCATTGGGATCATCTTGGTAAAAACGAATCCGCCGAAGGTGATGATAAAATTTTCAACGGGGCTGTTGATAACGCGACAGGCACAGCGGCTATTTTGGAAATCGGCGAAGCGTTCGTAGAGCAAGGCGCGCCGAAACGCTCTGCAATTTTCGTAGCGGTCACCGCCGAAGAGAGCGGACTTTTAGGATCGGCTTATTACGCTGAGGACCCATTGGTTCCGCTCAAAGATACAGTTGCAGGCATTAACATTGATGCCATTCTTCCGTTAGGCCCAACAAAAGATATCGTTGTTGTTGGTCACGGCGCGTCGGAACTCGAAGACCGTCTCGAAGCGATTTTAAAACCGCGCGACATGTATATTGTGCCAGACCCCAAACCAGAGGCAGGCTATTATTACCGTTCGGACCACATCAGTCTTGCGAAAAAGGGCGTGCCAATGCTCTACGCGGATAGTGGCAATCACCACGTAATTAATGGTCTCGAATATGGCGAAGATTTCGCAAATGAATATACAAAAGAACGCTACCACAAACCTGGCGATGAGTATGACAATAGCTGGGATTTATCCGGCATTAAAAACACAACCGAAATCCTATTTGAGCTTGGATATGGAATCGCCAATGAAGATGAGTGGCTAAATTGGTATGAGGGCACAGAGTTCAGAGCCCTCAGAGACGCAATGCGCGCTAAATAGCGGCTTCATCATTCTCTTGTATTTAGAAAAACATTGCCATGACACGTGAGCGTTTGCGGGTAAAATTCGTTGCCCGCACACCCGTAGATGAAAACCCGGATCTTTGGTTGTCGCTTTTTAAAGGGCGCGTGCCGCATATCGGAAATTGTGACTTCATTTTCGACGTGAATGCGCGCGATTATGACTGGCTTGTTGCCTATGATGACCTGACATTCCTACCCAATGAAGGCCGCTCGAACCGCACGGAAGAACTCGCCTGCGCGCGCGAGAACACGCTTTTTATAACAAGCGAGCCCTCATCAGTTAAAATTTACGGACGGCACTTTACCCGTCAATTTGGGCATATTCTAACGAAACAACCCCGCGAAATTATCGACCACCCCAATCACATATTTCAAACGCCGCCTCTGCGTTGGTTTTATGGTCGGCCACTCGAAAAAGATGATACGAATTACTTAGACGTCGATCATTTCCATAATACCCCGCCTCTACCGAAATTACATGACCTGTCGACAGTTTGCTCAAACAAGCAAATGAAGCACACATTACATCATCAAAGATATAAATTCGTCATGGAGCTTAAGGCGCGCATGGGCGATGATTTCAACGTCTTTGGGCGCGGCATTCGTCCTATATCTGACAAAGCCGAAGCCATGGATGATTATCGGTTTCATATCGCCATAGAAAATCACATAGAACCTGGGCATTGGACAGAGAAGATTTCGGATTGCTTCTTGGCATATTGCATTCCGCTTTATTACGGCCCGCCTGACATTCAAAACGACTTCCCTGCCGATAGCGTCATTCCAATCGACATATTTGATGTCGATGGAGCGCTAGATATAATTCGGCGTGAAGTGAGTGAACAAAGCTACGCTAAACGGCTCCCTGCCTTGCAAAAAGCTCGTGAAATGGTTTTAAGCAAATATAATCTTATGCACGCCATCGCCAAAATTGTTGAAGAACGGCATAATCCCAAAGCAACCGTAGACGATAATAGCTATATTTACGGCCGTCATAAGTTTCGAAAAACCCATAAATTAAAGAGCCTGTCAGACATTCTCCACACGGCGCGCTTTAAACGTCATTTTTAAATTCACATCTACGTACAAGTTTGTATATTCCCCTCAAATAAAAATTAAATGGATAAGGCGCGCTCCTATGAATACTCTCCAAAAAACCATGAAGTTAGGCGTCGCCTTTGGCCTAGCTGTTATTTCAAGCCTGTCACTCAGTACTGCGGCCCTCGCAAATGGCCCGGCAGGCAATCCAGCTGACCAAGCCGCGAAATTCCGCCAACTGGGCACGGAACTCCCTACGCCTAACATGTTCCGTTCAGCCTCTGGCGCGCCCGGTTCCGCCTATTGGCAGCAGCGCGCCGATCACACGATTGACGTAAAGCTAGACGAAGATAATCGCCGCATCAGCGCCTCTATGCGGATCAATTATACAAATAACTCGCCTGACAATTTGAATTACATTTGGCTCGCCCTTGATCAAAACCGCTTTAAAAACGGCTCACTTGCACGCCGCAGCGAAGTTTCATCCGCAGCAGGTTCCCGCCGCGATACAGCTGGCGCAGGCGATAGTTTTTCATTCGCAGCCCTACGCCGCGCACAAGGGTTTGCCGATCGGGATTATGGCTTTGAATTTAGCGCCGTAAAAGACAGCGCAGGGCGTTCGCTAGATTACACGGTCAATGACACGATGATGCGGATTGATTTAAATTCGCCGCTAAAACCAAAACAACGCTTTTCATTTCAAATTGACTGGGATCATAACATTATCGACGAAGAAGCCATTGGCGGACGCGGCGGTTATGAAAACTTCCCCGAAGAAGGCAATGATATTTTCGGCCTTGCGCAGTGGTTCCCGCGCCTTGCCGCCTATACTGACTACACGGGATGGCAGAACAAACAGTTCTTAGGACGCGGGGAATTCACCCTCGAGTTTGGCGATTATAACGTCAATATTACCGTCCCCGCAGATCACATTGTGGCGTCAACGGGCGTATTGCAAAATAGCAAAAGCGTATTAACAGGAGCGCAACAGACGCGCCTGGCCAATCTTAGTACGGAAAAAACGCGCTATATTGTGACGCCAGATGAAGCCAAAGCTGCGGCTAAGTCGAAATTGACATCGACGAAAACATGGAAATTTAGAGCCGAAAATGTACGCGACTTTGCGTGGTCAAGTTCACGTAAATATATTTGGGATGCGATGCTCTTCAAACAAGACGACAAAACCAACCCAACGGTTTTGGCCATGTCGTTTTTCCCGCCTGAGGCCGATCCAATTTGGTCAAAATATTCGACCCAAGCCGTCGTTCACACAATGGACGTCTATAATAAATTCGCCTTCAACTACCCTTACCCAACTGCGCAATCTGTGAATAGCTGGGAACGCGGCGGCATGGAATATCCGATGATTACCTTTAACGGATACCGTCCATCAGAGGACGAAAAGTCGGGCGAAACGGTTTATTCTCGTAATATTAAATACGGTCTTATCGGCGTTATTATCCATGAAATCGGCCATATTTATTTCCCAATGACCGTCAACACAGACGAGCGCCGCCATACATGGATGGATGAAGGCATTAACACTTTCCTCGAATATATGGCGGAATATGAGTGGGAGGAAAATTTCCCTATTCGCCGTAATATGCAAAACCCATTGGATGAAATTACGCGTTATATGCGCAGTTCAAACCAAGTGCCTATCATGACGCAATCAGATAGCGTTCTTCAATTTGGCCCCAATGCCTACGCCAAACCTGCAGCGGCGTTGATCGTATTACGCGAGACCGTAATGGGGCGCGAGCTGTTTGACTTTGCCTTCCGCGAATATGCGACACGTTGGAAGTTTAAACGCCCGACCCCTGCTGATTTCTTCCGCACAATGGAAGACGCGTCTGCGGTTGATCTTGATTGGTTCTGGCGCGGATGGTTCTTTGGAACAGATCACGTTGACGTCGCCATTACCGGCATGCGCGAATACACTGTGTCTACGCAAAATCCAGATATAGAAAATGCGCTAAAGCGTTCCGAAAATTCAGAAACATATCCCGAAAACATCGTGCAGCGCCGTAATCGTGAAGAAGGCCTGACAACGCGTATTGAACGTTATAGCGAGCTAAATGATTTCTATAATGAGAACGATAAATTTACGGCCACCAATAAAGATCGTAATAAATACAACTCGTTCTTGAAAGAACTTAAAGATTGGGAGCGCGAATCATATGATCGCGCGTTAAAAGAAGGCCAATATATCTATTTCGTCGATTTCGAAAATATTGGCGGCCTTGTATCGCCTCTGCCTCTGCGCCTAACATTCATTGATGGGCAGCACGAAGAGCTTATGATTCCAGCCGAAATTTGGCGCCGGAATACTAATGCGATTACTAAGCTTATCATTCGCGATAAATCTATCACCAAGATTGAACTCGACCGTGATCACCAAACAGCGGACGCAAATTATGACAATAATAGCTTCCCGCCTGAAACAGCCGTTTCGAGAATTAAGCTTTACAAAAGCAGTCGCACGTCAAGCAATATGATGGCAGATATGCTCGTTAAGCTTAAGAAAGACGAAGCAAAAGACACAGACGGCAAAGCGGTGCCCCTAACGTCTGTGAATGACTAAGGCGTCACTTTCGTGACAAATACCATTAAAGAGCTCGCCGTGGACCGTCGCGGCGCGCTTATAATTACGGGCAAGGGCCTATTAGGCATGGGGCTTGCCTGCGCCCTACCCGCTACGGCTTATGCCCATAGGGAGCGCACAACGCTCACGGATATTTATTGGGATAGCGTGGACCAGATGCTCTATGTCACACATAGTTTTCATATCCACGAAGCCGAGCAACTCCTTCATAAAGCAGGTATATTAGGCAAAGCCGATTTATACTCACTCCGCTCACGCGCGGAGATCGCCCTTTATGCGCAAGACAATTTTTCGATAAAATCACAAAATGACGAACGCTTTGATCTGAGCATTTTAGGCGCAGAAAATAGCGGCCGGAATTGTTATGTTTATCAGCAAGTCA
>JBMYWT010000100.1:259-8666 GCA_049607665.1 Maricaulaceae bacterium | reverse complement strand
AGTGTAAGAGCAATACCCACGAACGTAATTTCCAAGGGATGAAACCGCGACCACGATAAAAAGTGTAAATGTTCGTCAGAATGATGCACAGCATGAATGGGCCAAAGCCATTCTTTGTGTAATACACGATGCAACCAATAAAGACAAAAATCATATACGAATAAAAGTAAAAGCCACATAAGTGGCAAGGGCAAACTATCCCACATCTCTTTTGGGAGTTGCGGTAGATCTAATGCATTATAAATTCCCATAATCGGGATGAGTAAAAGAAATAAAAGAATATTACCAATCGTTTGCAGAAGCTGCATGACCGTATTGACCACGCCGCTGACCATCATGCCCTCTTGCCATTCCAACGCAGCTGTGCCGCGCGAAACAATGGCTAAAAGTGTGATTCCAACAAATAACGTCGTGTAAACGCTAAGGTGCGTTCCAAATAAAAAATCAAACATTATCGACCCCCTACAATTTTATTGCAAAAAATGGATAATTTTTGGTGTGGGGATATGGTTAAGCCCCGCTTAAGCGCGGGTTTTATATTTTTTTAAGATGGCAATCCGTCGAGTGCCTCTTGGAGTTTCGCTAGCTCGCCTGCCAAGGCCGCTCGGCGCGAATGTTGTTCGGCAACAACGGCCTCTGGGGCGCGGTCTACGAAGTTTTTATTCGCAAGTTTTTTGTCAATCTTATCGATCTCACCTTCCACTTTGGCGATCTCTTTCGCGAGACGATCACGTTCTGCGTCCATATCGATAAGCCCTGCAAGTGGCAGAGCGCAAACGGCTTCGTCGACCACGGTTTGGATCGAGCCTTGCGGGGCGCTATCCGCTGCCGACCAGCTCTCGACGCGCGCCATGCGGTCAAGTACATCGGCGTAAGTGTCCATACGGGCTTTGGTGGCATCGGAAGCGCCGACCAATACTAGCGGGCTTTTCTTGGACGGCGGGACATTCATTTCCGCACGCACAGAACGTAGGCCAGAGATCAGACGGATGAGCCAGTTTACATCCTCACGGGCGTCTTCATTAATTTTAAGCGCGCCGAGTTCAGGCCACTCTGACACGATCAACAGCTCATCGCGGCTATCCGCCGTTTGCGCCCATAATTCTTCGGTGATGAACGGCATGAACGGGTGCAGAAGCGCGAGGATTTGGTCAAACACCCAAGCGGCCGCGGCGCGCGTCTCAGCTTTACCTGCCTCGTCTTCGCTGCCCATGACAGGCTTGATGAGTTCCAAATACCAATCGCAAAATGTGCCCCACGCAAATTTATAGGCGGCATCGGCGGCGTCGTTAAAACGGTAGCCTTCGATACAGCGCGTAACTTCGGCAGCGGCCTCTGCGGCTTCGCCAATGATCCACTGATTGACGGCGAGCTTACAACTATCCGGCGTGAAGCTTGGGTCAACGCGGCACTCGTTCATTTCCATGAAGCGCGCGGCGTTCCAGAGCTTCGTACCGAAATTACGGTAGCCCGCAACACGGTCCACAGAGAGTTTAATATTACGCCCCATGCCTGCCATCGCCGCGAGCGTAAAGCGCAGCGCATCCGCGCCGTAAGCTTCAAAGCCGTCAGGGTATTGTTTACGCGTAGCTTTCTCGACCTTGGGGGCTTTTTCAGGTTGACGAAGCCCTGTCGTGCGTTTGGTCACAAGCGCGTCAATGCCGATGCCTTGGATCAAGTCAATCGGGTCGATGACATTGCCTTCGGATTTAGACATTTTCTTGCCTTGTTCATCAAGGACAAGCGCGTGAATATAGACATCTTTGAACGGAGCTTCGTCCATGAATTTGATGCCCTGCATCATCATACGCGCGACCCAGAAGAAGATAATATCAAACGCTGTCACCAAAACAGACGTCGGATAAAACCGTTCTAATTCAGCCGTTTGATCGGGCCATCCTAATGTAGAAAACGGCCAAAGCGCGGAGGAGAACCATGTATCGAGAACGTCGGGGTCGCGTTTTAACGCAACGCCGCTGCCTGCTTTGACTTTCGCCTCGTCTTCGGTGGCAGCGACGTAAATTTTGCCATCATCGCCATACCAAGCGGGAATACGATGCCCCCACCAAAGCTGGCGGGAGACACACCACGGCTGAATATTGTGCATCCAATTATCATAGGTCTTTTTCCAGTTCTCAGGCACGAATTTCGTTGTGCCGTTATCCACCGCGTCAATGGCGTCCTTCGCGAGTGTTTCCGCATCGACGAACCATTGATCGGTCAACATCGGTTCAATGACAACACCTGAGCGGTCACCGAATGGCTGCATGATTTTCTTGTCTTCGACTTTGATTAAAAGGCCTTCGGCGTCCATGTCTGCGACGACAGCTTTACGTGCTGCGAAGCGTTCCATGCCGACATATTTTGCGGGCATAATTTCGCTCTCGCACATATGCGCGCGCTCATCCATTAGCGAATAGAGCGGAATGTTATTTCGGGTCGCAACTTCATAGTCATTAAAATCATGCGCGCCTGTAATTTTTACTGCACCAGAACCGAAATCAGGATCGGGATATTCATCTGTGATAATTGGGATTAGGCGGTCGGCGAGTGGGAGGCGCACCATTTTACCAACGATAGATTTATAACGCTCATCATCAGGATGCACGGCCACCGCGCCGTCACCCAGCATGGTTTCAGGGCGCGTTGTGGCAATAGAAATATAGTCGCGCGTTTCGCGAAGGGTGACGTTTCCGTCTTCATCTTTCTCAACATATTCATACGTCTGCCCCGCTTCGAGCGGATATTTGAAATGCCAGAAGTGACCGTCCACATCGCGGTTCTCGACCTCGAGATCAGAGATAGCCGTTTGGAAATGTGGGTCCCAATTTACAAGGCGTTTATCACGATAAATCAGGCCTTGATCGTAAAGCTCAACAAAAACTTTCGTAACGGCTTCGACCATTTTATCATCAGGATTTTCAGGATCGCCCAGCGTGAATTTCTCGCGTGACCAATCACAACTCGCGCCGAGGCGGCGGAGTTGTTGGGTGATGTTCCCGCCGCTCTCGTGTTTCCAATCCCAAATCTTGGCTTCGAAATCCTCGCGGCTCATATCCTTACGGCCCGGCTTGCCTTCGGCCGCAAGTTTACGCTCGACCACCATTTGCGTAGCGATGCCCGCATGATCTGCGCCTGGTTGCCAGAGCACATCTTTGCCGCGCATACGTTCAAAACGGATCAGGATATCTTGCAGCGTATTGTTCACCGCATGGCCCATATGCAGGCTGCCCGTCACATTGGGCGGCGGGATGCAGATAGAATAGGCGTCGCGCGCTGTATCCATACGCGGCTTAAACGCGCCGCTATCTTCCCACGCCGCATACAAACGGGTCTCTGCCTCTTGGGGGTTAAATGTTTTATCCAGCATCGCGGCCTCTATATAAAAAACCCGCCCTCTTTTGTGGAAAGGGCGGGGCCAAATTCAGATATGTTCTAGCCCGTCTCCTCTGATATTAAAAGGGGGCGAGCCTTAAAAGGGGGTATTTACGCGGCCTAATTGCCCGAGGCGAGACGTTTAACCTCTTTGGCCACGGCGCGTTCGACAATGCCTTGCAGGTTTTCGTTAAGCCATTCTCTAAGCATAGGCTTAAGCGCCTCTTGTACGATATCGCCAATACGATCCCCGCGAGCCTCTTCGGTTGTTTTATCCGTCACAAATTGATTGAGAGAAGCAAAGGCACTTGCTGTGGCTTCGCCCGTCACATCACTTAGGATAGGCGCAGGTGCATAAGGGTCTTGCGGTGTACGGCTTTGTTGCATTGATTGCGCTTCAAGACTTGCAACAAGACGTTCAGCCTCAGCCTCGCGAGCTGCGAGTTCAGCTTCGCGTTCATCAAGACGTACTCGTTCTTCTTCTTGCAGCTTGTAAAACTCAAGTGTGCGATCACGATCACGTTTGCGTTCGAACTCCGCTTCTTTCGCGAGTTGTTCTAGCCGCTCGTTTTCTTGCTCTTCTGTATTTTGAGCATCATCACGAGCTGCGTCGGCGATGGCACTCAGGGATTGACTGGAGGATGCTGGCATATCTGTGCTCGCTTTGTGTATCGGCATAATATTATGTAACAAGGAATTATCTTCTTGAAGATTAAGTTCGTCATCAAGTGTTAAATCAAGAACTTCATCAATCATAGCCATTTCACCACCCGAATCCGCAATGCAATCATCTATGATAGGGGATATAATAGCCGTATCAGATATTAATTCGCACGCTGTAGCCCCCTCTTGTGTAGTCGCAAACGAATCATCGGTTAAACCAGCGATAAGAGACTTCACGAGATCTAAATCGCTCTCGCCTTCCACCTTAGGTAGTTCATCACTTTTCACTTCTATCGCAACAATATCGTCAACAAACATTTTCGTAGATTCAGGTTCTAGGTCAATGTTTTGGTGGTTTTCAAAAGAACTCTCTTGGTCATGAGCCAAGAGAGATTCAGCAGGGTCGATGACTTTCTCTTCAAAGCTTTCATAAGGATTAGGCAGTGGTGCTTTATCAAATACAGCCCTAGTATCGCCCCCTCGCAAACTTGGGTTAGGCAGAGTCATATCACTCGCACTCGGAGGCACGAAGTCAACGTCGAGATCAAACATCTCACCGCCATCTGCTTCAATCATTAAATCTAGAGATTCCACCGTAAGATTTTGATTTTCATACGGTTTTAGAGGTGCGCTCGAAAGTTCACAATCTTCTGCCTCAAGCGCTTCACGCATAGAAGGTATTTCTAAATCGGCTTCACCTTCAACCTCGTTTAGCAAATCCGCAAAGATGCTATCTTCGTCTATTTCTATAACAGTTTCAGCCACCAGCGGCCGCGAACTTTCTTCAACAGTTACTGCTATAGGGGCAGGTTCCAAAACCATATCATGCTCCACCGTCGGCTGGGCGATGGTTTCATCATCAGCGATGATCTGGCGTATAGAGGCCAAGATATCCTCCATGCTTGGCTCGCCCGTTTCTGTGTCGGCGCGCGCTGCTTCGCTTGTGTCTTCTGACATATAATACAACCTCTAACCGAGGTCCCCCACGCTCATTCGAGCGAAACCAATGATTTATGAAAGGTTAATGCAAGGCTAATGGCTTGTCTAGCGCAGCAATCGTTCAATTCTGGGGGGAAGTTATATTTTTCGCAGATAACACGTCTTGACGTGTTTTCCGTCTCTAAAACGCAGCCGTATAAGGCAAAATAGCACTTTATTTAAGCATTTCCGGCATAAATTTATCGGAAAATTTAGACAAGCCATCTTGCTTACGCAAATCAAGATTCTTTGCCGGATCATGCAAGGAAATAGGGAGCTGCAAGCTCTTTGCGTCAAAGGCTCCTAACACAGCCAAAAGCTGATAGGTTGTGACATCCACGCTATGTTCCGTTTCAATAATGGAAAGCTTTGCATTCAGAACTTCTTGTTCGGCATTAAGCACATCAAGCGTATTTCGCGTACCGACTTGCTGCTCTAGCTGCACGCCTTCAAACGCCACTTCGGCGGCCTTGGCCTGCACTTCGGCGGACGTAAGTGACAGCTTTGCGGCCTCTAGCTGCGCCCAGAGCTGCGCGACGGCTTCTTCGATCCTAAGATCAAGAGCCTGCGCCTCAAAGCCCGCGCGAATATGCGCTTGTTTGGCTTGGCGGACACGGGATTTATTCGCCCCACCCGCATAGAGCGGAACGCGGAGCTGCGCGGTTACCTCTGCACTGTCAGCGCGGCTAATCGTGCTGAGTTGATTACGTATTCCGCCGATATTCGCATTAAGCGACACAGAAGGCCGGCCCGCAGATTTTGCAACGCCAATCGCGGATTCAGCCGCCATCACTTGATACTTCACAGCCATAATTTGCGGATTATTGGCAAGCGCCAGATCTTGCGCCGTATTTAAATTTGCTGGGAGCATAACATCTGGCGTATCGCTTAGGTCGACGGGCGGATGCCCCACAGCGCGCTCATAAGCGGCGCGGCTTACAGCAAGGCTTGCATCCGCTTGCGCCAATCCAATTTGAGACGCTGCCAAACGGGCTTCGGCTTGGGAGATGTCGGTTAACGTCCCCTCACCCACATCAAATCGCTCACGAGCGGCGAGTTCTTGGCGCGCCAAAACACGCACATTATTACGGCGAATTTGCGCGCGCTCTTCATCGCGGCGTACGCTCACATAAGCATTCGCCACATCCATCATCACATTTTGCTCGGCAAGGCGCAGAGCTTCTCGCGCAGCCATGATCCCAGAGCTTGCCTGTGTTTTTAAGGCGCGAACCCGTCCGCCTTGATAGAGCGGCTGAATGATTTGTACTTGGGCCGCAGCTGGGTTTTCCCAAACAGACTGTGTGGACGTTCCGCCCGTAGGCAGCGGCACAGGGAAACGTGCATAGTTTTGCGCAATACTGCCTACAAGCGCCGAAGACACACGCCCTTGCGCGCGGGCTTGGATATAGCTCTCATCCGTTTCGCGCAGACGCGCGCGCTCGGCTTTCAAGGTTGGGTTATTATTATAAGCCGACACCAAAGCTTCTTGGAACGTCTCTGCGGCGCTTAGGCTGGGCAATGCACATGCCAACGTAAGTGTAAGGCCCCATTTAAGCCATGCCGTGCCGTGAGATATTAAGCGTGCCAAGATAAAGCCTGCTTTCTTAGAATATGAATTCAGCTTAGAATGTGAAAACAGGTGTTTTCGCAAAACCTGCAAGTTGCGGCACAGACGCGTCAAACATCACCTTTTCGCCCAGCGCGTCACCAGAACGTGTGATAACCATGCAGCGGCCAATTGGGCCGTCTTGGACGATCACAACAAGGCGGCCGCCATTGGCAAGCTGATCTGTCCACGTTTTGGGCACCTCAGTTACAGAGCCGTTGACGACAATCACGTTAAACGGACCATGTTCGCGCGCTCCGCTTTTCAGGTCACCCTTCACAATGGCCGCATTGGTGACATCAGCGTTCACAAGATTTTCAGTCGCGCGGTTTACAGCTTCGTCTGTGTCCTCAAGGCCAATAACCGTTTCGCACAGGCCTGCCAGAACTGCGGTCGAATATCCCCGAGCACATGCAATATCGAGTACGATATCTGTGGGAGCGATTTCTGCCGATTGCACCATTTTTGAAAAGTCCCGCGGGCGCGTGAGCCAACGGTCATCTCCGAGATCAATGTGCACATCGCTATAGGCTAGCGGGAGCTGAGCATTCGGGACGAAAGTCTCACGCGGCGTTTGGCGAAAGCTTGCGAGGATATCGAGATCCGTCACATCATTCGTGCGAATTTGGCTATCGAGCATATGTTGGCGCGCGGCAGAAAAATCAGACATGGTCATCCTTGATCTTAACTCAAACTTTGAAGACGAATCACAGAGCTTATCTCAGGCTCGCCTCATTATGCGCTCCCTATACCCTGCATACCCAGCGACAGCAATGAGACAAAATGAATATCCAGCATGCGAATTAGACACAATCTGACCATGTCACATCAAATGAATTTCAAAATATTGTGGTTGATTTGCATATACAGTTACAACTTCTGAGATTATACACCAAAGCGATTGTTAAGTTTCACTTTAAATCAACTGGTTACCAACAAGAGTTTAAACTAAACATATTTCAAAAGGCATACTTTGACCATTACACAAAAGGCAACCTCTCACGTACGTTTCCGTACGGATATAGAAGGTTTACGCGCTTTAGCCGTTTTAGCCGTTGTCATCAATCACGCAGGGTTCTCGGCTCTTCCAGGTGGTTTTCTGGGTGTTGATATATTTTTTGTTATTTCAGGCTTCCTTATCACTAGAAACATCTGCCGTGACCTTGATGCCGGAAAATTCAAATTTGGGGCATTCTTTGGCCGCCGGATAAGGCGGCTTTTTCCCGCCTTGGTTGCAACGGTAATTGTAACTCTCTGCATAAGCTATTTATTACTCACACCTAGACTAGCTCTTTCCACTGCAAAAAGTGCTATTTCTGCCGTTATTTCATTATCGAACATTTGGTTTTTATCTGAAGTTAGTTACTTCGATAGTTTAGCGACTCAAAAACCATTGCTTCACACGTGGTCCCTCGGCGTTGAAGAACAGTTTTATCTGATTTGGCCATTTTTATTGTTACTTGCAGGAAGTTTAGTGGGGCGACGCGGGTACATTATTATGATGGCGGGATTTGGCCTACTATCCTTGATCGCAGCGCAAATTTGGCTTTTAAAATCACCCAGTGCGACTTTTTATCTAACACATTTTCGACTGTTTGAATTTGCCATTGGTGGGTTGATAGCCGCCTTATACCCTAAGGGCGTTAGAAAAAAATTCGCAACTTCAATCTGGTGCATCGGCCTAATCATAACTTTTTCTTCACTGATTATGTTTGACAAAACCACCCCTATGCCAGGCGCCTGGTCTCTGGTGCCTTGCCTCGGCGTTGCAATGATCATTATGGC
>JBMYWT010000100.1:0-249 GCA_049607665.1 Maricaulaceae bacterium | reverse complement strand
TGATGTTCTTTTATCAAATAGGGTGATGGGGTGGTTAGGGCGATTATCTTACACCATTTATCTTGTCCATTGGCCATTAATGGTTTTCTATTTCATTTTAATCACCACAAAACCATCATTACCACACATTGCAACACTCATCGTCGGGTCCGTATTTTTAGGATGGGTTCTACATATTGTTATTGAAAGACCTTTCCGAGGCAAGGCTTACAACGGCTGGAGTTCCTCTTCAAATGTCAGTTATCTAGC
>JBMYWT010000099.1:262-8833 GCA_049607665.1 Maricaulaceae bacterium | reverse complement strand
GTCCGGATGCATTCTCAAACCCCGTATCATTGCCTTTCACCCCCATTTCCAGAGGCATAACATCGCGGAAGCTGACTTTAAGAAAATCGAGGTTTTCGTCATCAAAATTCCAACGATAATGCATTGCAGGACGGAGCAGACCCTCATTACCAAAAAGCTGGAACAATAAAGCCACCGCCTTCGTAACAGGATCCTCAGGAAATAGCGGCTCACGGCCGAGCCCGCTGGCCTCAAGATATTCCAATATGTCGGTACCGTCCTGAACAATGTCCCCCTCGGGGGTTTCTATCACCGGCATTATAAAACGCTGCATATGCGGATAGATGCGGGACATATATTCAGGATGCCCAGCCCCGCGCTCGGTGACGGGAATACGGTTCCGGCGCATATAGGCGCGGGCCTTGCCTGTATAGAGCGAGGCCTGCATGCCATATAATATGAAATCTTGATTCATTATTCCCTTTACCTGCTCTGATTGCTATATTATGACACTATCAATGTCATAATAGTAAAATCAAGGGAATTTTAGAAATTGATATCTTGTCAAAGAACAGTTCCTTAGAGCCAGAATATGTCCATCAAGTCCCTGATAGTTCCGCGAATTGCTTCCAAAATTCTAAGTCAGCAAACACGCGACAAAAAGCGAGCACGATTTGAACGCGCACGGATAGAGGGAGGCAAAGATCACATTGTCGAGTTTTTCCATGATCCGTCTGATCCCTATTCTCAACTCCTCGAAAAAGTTTTGCCCGTATTTACTGAGCGATACAAAATCAATCTCCTTACACATTTGGTCGGCCCACCCGACGCAGGGGCGGCACCGGAACGGGAAAAACTGGCGGAATATTCCAAGATGGATGCTATGAGGTTGGCGAAAAAAGCGGGTGTCGATTTTAAAATCGAAGAGCGAACACCAGCGGCCAACACGACTGTGGCTGATGCAAGGCGGGTACAGCTCGGCCACTATCTTGGCGGAACGCTATATTATGGGGGCGAATGGTATTGGGGGCTTGATCGCCTGCATTATCTTGAGGAGCGACTCATGGATATGGGGTTGCGTCATGGCGGCAATGGCAGGGATTTTATGTACGCCCCGCCGCAGTGCCCCTCCGGATCGGGCCTCACAAATACTGACCTTCATTGGTACCTATCTTTTCGTTCGCCTTATACAGCGATTGTTCGAGACCGCGTAAAATCACTCGCAGATGCCTATGGCGCAGACCTAAAAATCAGATTTGTCCTTCCCATGGTTATGCGGGGCTTACCGGTCCCAAAAGCCAAGAAAAAATACATACCGCTGGACACGGCTCGCGAGGCGCGCAGGCACGGTGTTGACTTTGGCAGAGTTCTTGATCCGGTTGGAAGACCTGTTGAGCTAGGCTACTCCCTTTTGCCTTGGGCACGTGAACACGGGCGTGAATATGAATATGTCCAAGGGTGGCTAAAAGCCGTTTGGGTCGAGGGCATTGATGCAGGCTCAAAATCTGGCATTCAAAAGATTGTTGAACGTGCAGGCCTTAGCTGGACCGAAGCGAAAGACATCTTGGGAAATGAAGATTGGCGCGATGAAGCCGATGCCAACCGTCAAGAGATGATGGAATACGGTATATGGGGCGTTCCTAGTTTTCGTGTTGGCGACACCACCACCTGGGGACAAGACCGTCTCTGGGTTATAGAACATGCATTACAAAAGTTGGTTTCATAGGGGGAGTTTATGCTCAGAAAATTTTTAATATTTATTCCGATGGCCTTTGGGCTATTAATGGGCGGTTTAGCCTTTATGTCGCCGGATATCATTGGGGGCATATTAGGCGTCTCGGCTGATAATGCCGCCGGGCGCGGCGCGATTAGCGGAGATTTTGGCGCCGTCTTTCTAACCGGCGCGGGCGCAGCAGCTCTTGCCTTGTTTAAAGGTAAATCGAAACTGCTATTAATCCCCATTTGTTTATTTGGACTAACAATTATTGGGCGTTTGTTTGAACTCTCATCAAGTGGCGTAGGTAGCGGCGCTATGCAGCCAATCATTATCGAATTGGTTCTTGTCAGCATGTTGGTCGCAGCATTCAAATTGTCAAAGAAGGAGGCTTAGGTCATGAAAAAGATTGTCATTGTAGCCCTCGCTTTTCTCGCGCTTCTATTCATTGGACGTCAGGTGTTCGTCCCCAAAATTGCGGAGCGCGGGTTTGAAAGATTGATTTCCGAGCGTCTAGGCGTTGATCCGATGGCCGATTTGCAAGACGGCCTACATGTCTATATTTGCGGCGCGGGATCCCCCATGACCGATCCGAAGCGCAGCGGCCCCTGTATCGCAGTTTTAGCCGGTGAGCAGTCCTTTGTTTTTGATGCCGGAACAAATGGGTCTAAAAACCTGGCCCCAATCGGCTTCCCAGTAGATGAGATAGAAGGTATCTTCCTTACCCATTTGCATTCGGACCACATTGATGGTCTGGGTCAAATGTTACTCGGTAGTTGGATAAACAGTAGCAGGACTGAGCCCACAAAGGTTTACGGCCCAACAGGAACGGCCCAAGTCGTTGACGGCTTTAACATGGCCTATCAAATCGACAGTACATATCGGACAGCGCATCATGGTGCCGATGTTGCCAATCCGACGTCTTTTGGCGCGACATCTCAGGAAATTGCCTTATCCAGCGGTAGCAAAACCGTGTATGAAAAAGGTGACGTTAAAATTACCGCCTATAAGGTTAGCCATGAACCTGTTTCCGGCGCTATTGGATATCGCGTTGATTACAAAGACAGATCCATCTCCATTACGGGGGATACAGCTTTTGACCCCTATATTGCGACAGCATCCAAAGATGTTGATGTCTTGTTTCATGAGGCTCTGAACATGGAGATGGTACAAGTCATGCAAGCGGCGGCGAAAGCCAATGGCGCGAAAGGCTTGGAGAAAATCATGCTTGATATTCAGGACTATCACACCTCACCAGTTGACGCGGCAAAGACGGCGCAAATGGCAGATGCGAAAGCCCTGGTTTTATATCATATTATTCCTATGCTACCCTCAGATTTACTTATCCCCGTGTATACAAAAGGGATGGATGCTGAATTTGACGGTAAAATTACAGTCAGTAAGGACGGAACAGTTGTTCATTTGCCTACTGGCGAAAATAAGATTATTTATGAAGAAGGCGGCGTGGGTTTCTGATAAAGTCTTAATTAGAGTCGAGGAGTTCAGGCATGAGTAAAAAACAAGCAGATTTGAAAGTCGTCGAGAGCGACCAAAAATCTGATGGACGCCGGCAACGTAGTCAGCGTTCACGTCAGAAAATTTTGGAAGCCATGTGGGCGCTTATGCTTGATGGCGACATGGATCCAAGCGCAGCCGATATTGCCGAAAAAGCGGGTGTGGGTTTGCGGTCCGTTTTTCGCCATTTTGAAGATATGGATGCCATACACCGTGAAATGGTCCTTGTGGCTGAAGCGGACGTTACGCCATTGTTTATGAAGCCTTTTGTGGCTCAGGACTGGAAAGGCCAATTACTGGAAATGGCTCCGCGAACTGCCGAGCTCTGGGACCGAATTCGCGTACCACATACGGCCGGAGAAATACGGCGTTTTAGGTCGAACGTGTTGATGGATGATTACAAACGAAGCCGTTTGAAAGAACTCGCCAGTGTGAAAGCTGTTCTTCCGGCAGATATATCCGACTATGATACAGTTTTATTGTCTCTGGATACTATTCTCTGTTTTTCGACCGTTCGGCGTCTGCGTGAAGACAGAAATATGTCTTTGAAAGAGACCAAAAAAGTAATGACCCATATGGTGCAAGCACTAATCAAAGATATCGCATAACGTCATTATTATATTGACATTATTAGTGCCATATTATTTACTGATGGCATGAAAAAGATAATTTTATTTCTCTTTGGCTTATTAATAGTGGGCGCAATTATCTTTGCGGCGGCTCTACCCTCAATATTAAAGTCCCAAGGCCTTCACCCTGATTATGATGGCCCGCGTTACGAACTGCCTGGCAAGCGGGCGCTTATTATCAGCACAAGTCACAGCGTTCTAAATAAACCCGGAGAGACCAAAGGTAAGAAGACCGGTGTATTCGGGTCAGAATTATCGGTTCCCTATTACGACTTTCAAGATGCAGGTATGAAAGTTGATGTTGCCAGCATTAAAGGCGGCTCAATCCCTATTGATCCAATGTCATACAAATACATGATTATCACCGAGGCGGATAAACGCTCCCGCAAAGACGATGCCTTCCAAAAGAAGGTCATAAATTCTTTGAAAATCGATGATGTCGACTTTACACATTATGACACTATTTTCCTCGCAGGTGGTTGGGGTGCCGCTTATGATTTAGGACAATCGGATGTACTCGCGCAAAAAATAAGTGAGGCCTATTATGATAGCAACGCCATCATTGGCGGGGTCTGCCACGGCCCGCTTGGATTAATCAATGCAAAGGATGAAAACGGGAACCTGCTCATTGCAGGACGCAAAATGTCGGGAGTGACGGATAAGCAAGTCAGAGAACTCAAAATCAACTTTACGCCCCTACATCCCGAGGAAGCCTTACGAGCAGCAGGCGCGAAATTTGAAGCCAGTTCCGCCAAGAAAGATTTGTTTGCAACCCATACAGTGGTTGATGATGAAGGCCGTTTCGTAACGGGTCAAAACCAAAATTCAGGCCATGTCACGGCCCATGAAATGATGCGACTAGCAAAGTCGGCCCAATGAAAAAAGCGCTTAAGTGGGCAGGACGTGGGGTTGGTTTATTGACCCTATTATTCGTCTGTCTATTCTGGCTCGCTTTTTGTTCTTCTCGTCCGCCAAATATGACAAACCCAGCGACGCTTGCCGGGGATGGGAGTATAGTTGATTATTGTGCTTTGCCCGAACTCGACAGCTCGGGTCTCGATGCAGTTGATATCCCCAAGGGCAACACGCCCGGCTGCGCATATGAGCACTTCCCCCTTCCCATACTCGCAGAATGCACGGAGCCTTTAATCGAGGGCGCGCAGGATCTTCGAGGCTTGTGGAAAGCGGTATCCGGCAAGATTGGCCATGTTGAACGCATCGAGCAATGCGGCGACCGCACTGTTATCACCGCTGCCGGGATCATCCATGACGGCGGCACCAACGCGACGGGAGGCCTAAATTCTAACGATACAGAAGGATCTGTCGCTTTCATCGCGCGCGGGAAAGAATATTGCATGCGCACTTCCGCTAGCATGGCGTGGCGAGACGGCAAATTAGACTTCAACGCTTTCGGTTGGGGGCCCGTTGTTGTGCGGCGGTATCGCGACGGCGAAGACCTCATCTGGGAATATGCTGATGGCGACATCACACGGATGGAACGAATTTGTACGCTTCCACCAGAATACAAAACGCCAAAGCCGCGCGGAAAACGCCGGAAGCTGTTTTGATAAACATCGGGCCTTTTAACGAGACAAAGTGAAACCGTTTAGGGTCTAAGATAACAACTTACGATTCATGTTAAACTTCTAATTTGGCCACCAAGCAACCACATCGTCTTCCGCCGCCTCATCCGCCAATGTCTTGTCAATCTGTACCGGATTTTCCAATGAGTAAGGATAGAGCGATGGTGTTCGTCCAGCCTGGTGTTTAACCAAAAGCGCTTTGAGTTCAGCGAGTTTTTCTGGCTCTGTTTCCGCGAGATTATTTTGTTCGGTCGGATCTGTAGCAAGATTATAAAGCCAATGCTTATCCCGGCGGCCTTCATGTTGGAGTTTCCAATCGCCCGCACGCACGACTTGAAGGTAACCGCTCTGCCAATAAAGCGCATCATCTTCGCGGTTGAACGCCTCGCTGTCGGAAATGAGGGTAAGCATATTGCGGCCATCAATCGACACATCTGGCAATTTCGCGCCTGCGGCAGCCGTCAGTGTAGGCATAACATCTATATGCGCCACGGGCGTATCAATCTGGGTTCCCGCCTCAATTCTTGCAGGCCATTTGACGAACATAGGCGCTTTGATACCGCCTTCAAACATACTCAGCTTCCAGCCGCGATAAGGCGCATTTACGCCCGGTATACCGATATAGCCTGCCCCGCCATTATCTGATGAAAAGACGATGATGGTGTTTTCAGCCAGGCCTTCCTCTTCGAGCTTTTCAATGACCCGGCCGACGGAACGGTCGAGCGCACGCAGCATGCCGCCATAAACTTTAAGACGGTGCGGCTCGTCGTCTTCTACCATTTCGCTCACCGCTTCATAATCGGCCTTGGTGGCTTGCAGCGGCGTATGCACGCCCCAATGGGCCAAATACAAAAAGAACGGGCGGTTTTTATTGGCCTCAATGACTTTTAGGCTCTCATCCGTCCAGTAATCGGTCAAATATCCGCCAGGACGGAATGGCTTTCCTCCATTAAAGCTATTGGCGAAATCTCCACGCGCCCAAAGAAATTTATCAATCGGGTCAAAGTCGAGCTCTGCATTGACGACGCCAGAATCCTCCTTGGGCAGATAATACATATCGTCCATATGCAAGCTCTCATCAAAACCCTGATTGTGGGCGGCGCTATCGCCATATCCCAAATGCCATTTTCCGATATGAACGGTGTGATACCCGTTGGCTTTCAGAGTTTCTGCAATCGTTATTTCTTCGGGTGGCAAGCCCTGCCCATAGAAATCTGGAACATCACCTTCGGGTTTTGTATAAATTGTGCGGGCTATTGGGCTACCAGCTTTCGATTTCATATCATTGGCAATCATTGCCACCATACGGCCCATGCCCGGCGGGGTTGGTGTATATTCAAACCCTGTCCGCGTCGGGTAGCGCCCCGTCATCAGCATGGCACGGGATGGCGCGCAGGTTGCATTCCCAGCGTAAGCTTGCGTGAATATGGCCCCTTCGCGAGCCAGACGATCAATATGAGGCGTGGGTACTTTCCCGTCCGCAAGCCCGCCGCCAAACGTCGAAATATCATTAATGCCCAAATCATCGGCAAGAATGAAAACGATATTAGGCGGACGGTTTTCAGCGGCAGTGTCTGGCCCTTGTGCCCAATCAATATTGATTGTGGGTCCAACCTCCGGTTTCCCTTGTGTTGCTACGCGTTTGAGGATTATGTCGACGCGGTTTTGATAGACATAAGTCCCGCCAATAATAGTCGCGAGCCCCAGCCCCGTTAAGAGTTTCCAACGCAATTTCATGTTCCAAACAAGGCTTCGCAACCCGTCCCTTTTAATATGTCATCGACGTGTCTTTGATCTTTCGATTTCAAATCAAAATAAGCTTCTCGAATCCAGACTAGCGTTTTGGCCTGATACTTAAATGTAGGCTGTGTCCAGGGCGCGTCGTCAACACGCGTTTCAAATGTCTTTTCACCTGCCATCACGGCTTTGGCATTGGCCAGCATAACTGGTGTGTAAGTGCGGCCAATCTCCGTTAAAAGCGGAGTAAGAATCGCTTTGATATTTGCAACGTCGAACCAGTCATCATCTTTAGGCGACAGTCCCGACATATCCTCCATCCGGTCGAGCCAAGCCCTTACGCGTGCGGATATATCCCGCGTTATTTTGGCCGAGGTCGGCTCGACAATTCCAAGCTGAGTCATTTGTCCAAAAATCGCGAAATCAGCCGCAGATGGTCGACTGCCCAGCACATAGCCTTCTTGCGCAATCAACTCGTCAAATATACCAATAAACCGCACATAGGCTGCCTCAATGATAGAAGCAGTTGTCTCATTAGAGCCCACGACAAAGAGCCTATCAATCTGGCGTTTTGTAAAGTGGTCAGACATGCCTTGCGCGGTTTCATCATCAATGAGCGAACTCCCCCAAAAAATTAGGAGCGGCCCGGCATTTTTATAATCTGCTTCATGCGCCCAGCGATAATGGAACATCGCCTTGGTCAGCCATTCATCGGCGTAATCCTCAATCAGGTCATTAAAGAATGCCATAACGGGATCAGACGGAATAACAGACCGACCTTCATAATCTTTTTCAAAACGCCGTATAAGAGGCGTAGAGTCTGTAACCGCTTCCAGCTCACCTTCTTTACCCGGTAGGAAATATGTTGGCAGCAAAGCCACTTTCGGTTTGGGAAAGCCTTCGGGCACTTGCCCCGTCGTCCAGTGGACGCGAAAAGGAATTTCTCGGTATCGCATTAACGATAACATCTTACGGGTATAAGGCGAGCCCGGTGCGCCCATAAGGTCTATTGGGTTTGTCATGTTAAATCTTTATTTATTGACATTAATAATGTCAATACTTTGCACGCTAAGTTATATTGATGAAACCGGCCAAAAACCAATTTCTGCTTTGCTCTCTGAGCTGCTATAACTGAGTGTCTTATTTTGGGCGTTTTTAGCCTCAGAGCCGTTGTCCGGTTTTGCCACCAAAGCGGTCTAAACTAAGCTAATTATATTAGCGTTAATTGAACACAGCGCTGAGATTGAAGCGCACGAAATTGAGATGACGGGATCCCGTCTATTAACATAGATAGAAAATCGGTTTAGAATTCCAGAGAGGTGGTGCGGCCGAGATGTTAGTTTATTTATTTCCTCATGTACATTTCATAAAAAATATATTGAATTAAATCAATATATTATCTGTTAATTGCTTT
>JBMYWT010000099.1:0-252 GCA_049607665.1 Maricaulaceae bacterium | reverse complement strand
CAACTTGTACGCACTTTTGTACACACATTACAAAAACAACATGCCACTATATTTGCAGTCCCATAGCAGTACAATTTCCATTGGGTCGCATCATATGTGCACAAAAAGTTCGCGACTGCGCAATCCAAGTTTGCTACGTAAAAACATATTTAGGCTCTCTGATAAAAACAATTCAAGATTACCCATTTATTTGAACCGTTACGAAAAACTACCTTTGCCGCAAGGCATCTGCACAGATATTTTATAGTGTTG
>JBMYWT010000098.1:0-8889 GCA_049607665.1 Maricaulaceae bacterium | reverse complement strand
GTGTCGCCATTGTTCATATCACTCATGCCCTATCAAATACATCGCATATCTTGCCTGTGGCCAAGATATGCAAACTCGCGAAACGGTTTCTGACCATCACAATTGTAGACGCAGCCCAGTCAATAGGCGCGGTGGAGGTGAAGACTTCCAAGTGGGAAGCTGATTTTATATTAGGCACGGGCGTGAAGTTTTTATGCGCCGGGCCAGGCGCATGTTTCCTTTATGCAAGCGACGCTATGCTTAAAATATGCAAGCCCGTGGATGTTGGCTGGTTTTCTCATGAAGATCCTTTTGAAATGGACATCGAGCGGTTTCGATATGCGCGAGATGCGATGCGGTTTTTCGGCGGAACACCGTCCCCGCAGCCTCTGGCGATGGCGATCAGCGCGCTTAAACTTTGGAATGAAATCGGTTTGGAAAATGTACAAACACGAATTCAAGACCATCTAACTGCATTAGCTGAGGAGCTGCCTGATGAGGTATTAATTTCTCCGAAATATTCCATACCCCGTGGTGCGAGTTTAGTCGTTTCGCCAAAAAATGCACATATTTTGAGGAATGCTTTAAAGGCAAAGGGGATTAAGTATGATGAACGACGGACTGGGTTTCGTTTTTCTGTCCATTGTTACACGCGTGAAGATGACATTGATATGCTAAAGGCGTGTTTGAAAACAGTGGTTTAAAGGTCGTTGACTCGGAAGGGTGGAAGAGAGTTGTTTTGTGGGGCGTTGTTGTTTTCGTTAGGCGCGATTTGTGCGGGCATTAGTCCGCTTGCAAGATTACGCTCCGTTAGCAAATCATTTGCGAGCATTTGATAATAATTGATCAGGCGTTTCGTTTTTGCATCTTTTATTTCCGGTGGAGGCGCTGTAAGATTTTTGATGTCTTTGCCCTTATGCGCCGCAAGCATATAATGCTTCCATGTATCAACAGGCAAAAGGCCGCCTGTGACATCATCCATCTGGGAATTGTCATCATTGCCCATCCAGACGCCAGTTGTGAATTGCTTTGTAAAGCCAATAAACCATGCATCCCGATAATCTTGCGTCGTGCCTGTTTTACCGGCCGCAGGGCGATCATTCAGGCGGGCACCATGCCCCGTTCCCGTTTGAACCGTATCATGCAACATGTCCGCCATTTGCCGCGCGTGTGGCCGAGAATATACGCGAACTGCCGAGAGGTCTTTACGCTTATAAATGTTATCGCCCGCTGTGTTTGTAATGCTCTCAATAAGGTAAGGTTCTCGGCGTAAACCTTCATTGGCGAAAATCATATAAGCCTGCGTAATATCCCAAAGAGTCACTTCGGATACACCCAGTGCAATCGAGTATGTAATGCGCAAATTTGTTGTGATGCCAAAACGTTTGGCAAAATCTACAACTTTATTGGGGCCAATTTCTGCTGTAACCTGTGCTGCGACGGTGTTGATAGATAGTTTTAAAGCTTCACGTATTGTCATGGGGCCACGATAACGCTCTGTGTAATTTGAGGGCTCCCAGCCATCAATGTTAATAGGTTGATCAATGCGTACTGTGGCAGGGGTAAAACCAGTTTCCAAAGCAGCAGCGTAGACAAGTGCCTTAAAAGCTGATCCTGGTTGGCGTTTGGCTTGAGCGGCACGGTTGAATTTACTCTTGGCGTAGTCCCGTCCGCCAACGAGTGCGACGACGGCGCCAGTCGAATTTTTAATGCTTAAGAGGGCTGCTTCGCTTACTTTGCGTTTTGAGCCATGCTTTGAGAGAATGTGTTCAACAGATTTTACGGCTTTAGCTTGCAGTTTTGGGTCTAGTGTTGTGGTGATTATAAGGTCTTTAGCCGCGCCGCCGACAAAACCTTGTGCTTGTTCGGATATCAAATCAAAAGCATGGCCAATAATATTGGGATCAATTGTGTTTTTAATTTCTGCAATAATAACAGGGGGATTGTTTTCCGCTTCAGCGAGTTCTGATGGCGTTATCATGGCGTTAACAAGCATACGGCTTAAAACGAGTTTGGAGCGCGTTAGCGCAAGATCATAATTCTTGGCTGGGTTATACCGTGACGGCGCTTTGGGGAGAGACGCGAGCATGGCGGCCTCTGAGCGGGAGACTTGCGTGGCCGATTTCCCAAAATAACGCTGTGCGGCGGCTTCCACGCCAAAGGTTCTGTTCCCGAGGTCAATACGGTTCATATAAAGTTCGAGAATTTCGGGCTTCGTAAGCGCGCCTTCCATTTCATAGGCGAGCCACATTTCTTGAAACTTACGGCGATAGGTCTTCTCTGGCGTCAAAACCATGTTTTTCACAAGCTGCTGTGTCAGTGTTGAGCCGCCTTGGACGCGTTCGCCAGATTTTTGATTTTCTAAAAGAGCACGCAAGATGGCTTTGCGGTCAATGCCTGTGTGCTCGTAAAAACGCTCGTCTTCGATAGCAAGGAAGGCATCGGGTAAGTGACGCGGCATTTCCGTAAGTTTAAGCGGGCGTCCCACATACGGGCCGCGGTGCCCAATCACACGGCCATTTTTATCAAGCAAGGTAATATTGGGCTGTAGGTTCATTTCCCACATGGCATCTTTATCGGGAAGCTCAGGAAGGCCCTCAAATAGGTAATTCCGCGCTTCGAGATACCCAAAGATGCCGGCCATAAAGAGGATAATCAGAGTCACCCAGACCCAGCGAGAGCGGGGGGCTCCGTCATTATCATTCAGCGCTTCTAAATCTGCTCTATATGTTTGCACAATTTCGCTAGCCCTACACGCAACACATTGCTACGCACCTTTACATGACCGACTATACCCCCAAACCCTTTTGGAAAACTAAAAAAATGGCAGAAATGTCCCGCGATGAGTGGGAAAGTCTGTGTGATGGCTGTGGAAAGTGCTGTTGTATCCGTCTCGAGGATGAAGATAACGGCGCAATCTACATTACAGATGTTGTCTGCAAGCTGTTTGATGCGGGCACCTGCCGCTGTACGGACTACCCGAACCGTAGCAAAAAAGTGCCAGATTGCGTGACGCTAACGCCTGATAATGTCGAGCAGCTCCATTGGATGCCGCAAACTTGCGCTTACCGCTTACTGGCGAATGGCAAAGAGCTTGAGCCGTGGCACCATCTGGTTAGCGGTTCTCGTGATACGATCCACGAATGGGGCTATAGCGTTCAGGATAAAGTCGTGAGCGAAGAAGGCGTGACCGAGGACGACCTCCCGCACCGTTTAGTGATTTGGCCGGGCGAGCCTGATATTGAAGTTTAGGTCTTAGCTCAAACAAACATAACGTAATTGAATAGAGATTATTCAGCTCAATTTTTTGTGAATGGCTTGCGGCGCAGGGGCGCGCAGCTTAGATGGGTCATTCGTTAGAGGATTATTTATGGCGGCTCCGGCATCACAAGGCTTTTCGCCTATTATTACTGATAAAGCGCAAATGATTGAGCGCCTCGCGTCAGGTTCTAAACCTAAATCCGAATGGCGGATCGGGACAGAGCATGAAAAGATCGGCTTTTGCCTGAAAAACAAAACCCCGCTCCCGTACGAGGGCGACTGTGGGATCAAAGCGATGCTAGAAGGTTTGCAGCGTTTTAATTGGGAGCCTGTGTTTGAAGGCGAGCATGTTATTGCGCTGAAACGTGATGGGGCGTCTGTGTCGCTCGAACCCGGCGGGCAGCTTGAACTCTCCGGCGCGCCGCTCGAAACCGTTCACCAGACCTGCAAAGAGGTGGCGGGGCATTTACGCGAAGTCAAAGACGTTGCGGGCGAAATTGGCGCAGGGTTTTTATCGCTCGGCTTTCGGCCTGATACCAAACTTGAAGACGTGCCCGTTATGCCCAAAGGGCGCTACGGGATTATGCGTAGCTATATGCCCAAGGTCGGCACGCATGGCCTAGAGATGATGTTCCGGACTTGCACTGTGCAAACCAATCTCGATTTTGGCTCTGAGGCTGATATGGTCAAGAAATTACGGGTCAGCCTTGCGCTGCAACCTATCGCGACGGCATTGTTTGCTAACTCACCTTTCACAGACGGTAAGCTGAACGGGTATAAATCTTACCGCTCTCGCATCTGGCTCGATACGGATGCTGACCGCACGGGGATGCTCCCGTTCGCCTTTGAAGAGGGTTTTGGGTTTGAGCAATATGTCGATTACGCGATGGATGTGCCGATGTACTTCGTCTACCGAGGCGGCGATTATTTGGATGCGTCGGGTAAATCATTCCGCGATTTCTTGGACGGAAAACTAGATGTCGTGCCAGGCGAAAAGCCGACGATTTCAGATTTCGATGATCATCTCTCGACGATCTTCCCCGAAGTACGCCTGAAAACATTCCTTGAAATGCGCGGCGCAGATACGGGGCCGTGGAATGAGCTTTGCGCCTTCCCCGCATTTTGGGTTGGTCTTTTATATGACGGCTCTGCGCTGGATGCGGCGTGGGATTTGGTCAAAGATTGGACCGAAGAAGAACGCGATCAAATTCGCCGTGACGTGCCGAAGATGGGTTTGCAAACGCCCTTTAGGGATAAAACGCTACAAGACATCGCGCAGGCGGCGCTTGCTATATCTCGGTCGGGCCTAAAGGCACGCGGCAATCAGAATGCTTACGGCGAGAATGAAAGCTTATTTTTGCAAGAGTTAGATGATTTTGCCAAGACGGGACGCAGCAATGCAGACCGCTTGATCGCGCGCTATAATGGCGGATGGGATCGCGATATTCTGCGCGCCTATGATGATTGTACCTATTAGGCGCGCCTAAAACGTGCCTGATAATTCAAGGCTAATTCGGCGGCCATTTTGCCGTCCAAAGTTTTGAAACTCATAAAGGCTGCCTGTTCTATCTGGTTGATAGATAAAACGCGGACGTTCCGTTTTTTGGTTAAGCAAGTTTTGGGCTTTGATACTCGCCTGCATGCCTAAAAATGCCTTATGCGTTGCAAAGACCGTGGCATTAGGCCGATCAAAATTACCCTGTAACGTTTGATCTAGGCGGTAAAATGGGCTGATTCGGTCAAGCTCAAGGCTAGCGCCATAGGCATAGGGTGTATCCTCAATATCATGCCGGAAACTGGCGTTATAATCCCATAATACCGTGCTGTTAATGCGGCGGTTTTGATTGGTCAGAGGGTCTTTGATCTCGCTATCGCGAAGCGCGCCGCTAGCTTCCAGGCGCATGCCTTTGGCCAGAATGTCATCAAGCAAGAACGTTGCATTACCTTCCACGCCATAAAACCACGCATCCGTCAAATTCCCAGGCGCTTCGGTGCCGCCGGGTAGCGCGATGCGGTCGATTGGGTCTTCGATATATTGAGCGAAAACTTTAAGGCCGCCAGATAGTAATTTATCATCATTACGTTCGACCTCAATCTCGCCCTTCCAGAATTGTTCTGGAACAATCAAAGGGTTGCCCGACGTAATATAACTATTGGATAAATCTACGGCTGTTACAAATGTCCCGAAGTTTAACTGGCCGACATCGCGTTCAACTTTGGTGTTAATGACATATTTATCAGACGCATTATAGCTTGCTGAGACAAAGCCTTTGGGGCGTACAAAATCCCGTGCGGGCTGCGCCGCCGTTGGCACATCAAGGCGGGAGTATTCGGCCCCGATAGAACTTTGTAGGTTGAGGCGATCGCTCACATTCCAATAATGCGTTAAATGTCCCTCGGCGCGTTCTTCATCTACACGTACAAAATTTGTTGAAATAGGTGTGCTTGTATCTCGAAAGCCTGTTTTGCTTTTTAAAGAATTATAAGAGCCTTCAAGTGCAAATTGCCATTCATGACGAGCACTTGTTTTGAAATTATATTCACTTCGGGCGATATATTCCGTTTTTTTATCACGACGGTCAAAAATAGAAGTGTAATTTGAATTACTGGTAATGAAGTCACTTAAGGCATCTTTAGTATCGTCATCAGCATACCGATGTAATCCAATAAATTTTAATTTACCTCCGAATGCTGGGCGAGAGTAATCTCCACTTATTTCGTATGTATGTTCATCTTCTCCGTGATCAATAAGGGTCTGACCATTTTGCCCTGTTCGCGTACTGCCCATGCCCGTGTTGGCTACAAAAAATTCTCTACGACCTCCGCGATAGTTCCTTAATGCTGTAGTTAAATTGAGATTTGCGACATGATCATTATCAGATTCATAGGTTAAATTTATGGACGCAGATGGTCTGTTTATATATATAAAGATATCTTCGCGGCGGTTTTCGAAAATACGCCCCATGCCGTCAGCGTAAAATTCATCGCCCTCTTGGGTAAAGGTAAACTGCCCGCTTGTGAAATTAGCCACATAGGAGAGGTCGCCCTTGGTGCCATTGATTGAAATGTCACCATCAAGGAGCTGTGGTTCTGTGCCTTCTTCGAAACGCGCGGCGTAATTCCAATTGCCAGAAAATGTGTCTTCGTCTGATTTCGTGATAATGTCCGCAACCTTGCCTGAAAGCCCCGGAATACCCAGAGAGGCCCCGTCACGAATATCAATACGCAAGACCGTGTCCGCCGGAATGCGCTGCAGTATTGTATCTGCGCCGGAAGATTTTGAAGAAGGACGGCGGCCATTAATAAGGATATTTAGCGTTGCTTGACCAAATCCGCGCTGGCCATCATCCTCGCTCCCCGAGAGCGTAAAACCCGGAAGCCGCGCGACCATATCTCTTGCTGTTCTGGGCTGGAATATTTCAAAATAAGCAAAATCATAGCTGGAGCTACGAAGTTCAAAGGGAAGCGTTTCTTGTGCTATTGCGCCTAAATGCTGAAAGGGCACAAAATATGCTGCGCTCGCTAAGAGGCAAAGTTGACCCGCTCGTGTAACATTTCTGTGCGTAATTTTAACGAAAAGCCTCATTGGGTTTTTATACAACGCAAGGCGTTAGGAAATGATTTAATGCGGGTTATAAAAATCGATTTTATGATCGGGAAACTGTAAAAAAATACAATTGTAAGAGGGGTTTTTTATACCAAAAATTATCATTTCAGTTTTTTCCTTGAGATTCCGAGGGAGCCAAGGCACAACAGCGCAAATTAAAATTAACGGGGAGCCGTCATATGTCGACAGCTACAATCGGCACGAGTGCTGAAAAAACCATTTTAGGTCACCCGCGTGGCCTCTTTATACTCTTTTTCACAGAAATGTGGGAGCGGTTCTCTTATTACGGGATGCGTGGCCTACTGATTATCTATCTGACGCAGCACTTCCTGTTCTCAGATGAGAAATCGAGTATCATGTACGGTGCTTACACGGCGCTTGTTTATATCATGACGATTATTGGCGGCACGCTCGCGGATCGTTATTTGGGCGCGCGAAAAGCGGTGACCTTTGGTGCGATATTACTGGTGCTTGGGCACTTTGGGATGGCCTTTGAGGGTAATGGTTCCAAAGAAATCATGACCATCAATGGCGCTGAGTATGAAATCACGCTCAATGGCCGCGGTAGTGGTAAAGACATTAATCAAATCATCGTCGCGCCTGATGGGGCAACATCGGATATTTCTTTCAGTGCCGATGCAAGTCAAATTATTATCGCGGACCCAGTGGTTGTTGGACTTTCTGCGACGATTGATAGAGCGTCAAATCCAACGACTATTATTACAGAGCAAAAATATCTCAATATTCTCTATCTTTCTTTGGCTTTCATCATCGCAGGCGTTGGATATTTGAAGGCGAATATCTCTACGATTGTTGGGTCTCTTTACGGTGTGGGTGACGCGAGACGCGATTCTGGTTTCACGGTCTTCTACATGGGTATCAATCTTGGATCGTTCTTGGCGTCCATATTGTGTGGTTACCTTGGAATTGCTTACGGCTGGAAATATGGCTTTGGTCTTGCGGGCATCGGTATGTTGGCTGGTTTGATCGTGTTTCTTATGGGACAATCTTGGCTCGAAGGCAAAGCTGAGCCGCCAAACCCAGAGAAACTCAAAGAGAAAGTCCTCGGCCCGATCAGCGTAGAGTTGGCGTGTTATCTCACAGGCTTAATTATTATTGCAGTGGCGATGTTCTTTGTGATGAACCCAGGCGGCTTTGGTAATGTTGCGGGTATCTTAGGCATCCTCATGTTCCTTTTCTTGGTGACTTACGCCTTCACGAAGTTGCAGGGTAAAGACCGCGAGAAAATGTTTGCGGCGATCTATTTCGTACTCGCGCAAATCCCGTTCTGGGCGTTGTTCGAGCAAGCCGGGTCTTCGCTAAACCTTTTCACTGACCGTATGGTTGATCGCACAATGCTGGGCATGGAAGTGCCTGCGCCTGTGTTCCAATCGTTAAACGCTGGCTTTATCTTCCTCTTCGCGCCGATCATGGCGTGGCTTTGGATTGCGCTGGCTAAGAAAGGTCGTAACCCATCAACACCTGTTAAGTTTGCCATAGGTGTTTTCCTTGCAGGGCTTGGTTTTCTCGCGCTTGTTGCAGGTATGAAAGCTTCGGGTAGTGCAGGCATGACGGCTGTCTACTTCGTGTTCTTAATCTATTGGATTCACACAATGGGCGAGCTTATGGTTTCACCTGTGGGCCTATCCGCCGTAACGAAAATGGCGCCTGCACAAGTCGTAGGCATGACGATGGGCGCTTGGTTCCTCTATAGCGGTCTATCGAATTATCTGGCGGGCGTGATTGCGCGGACGACAGGCGCCGAAACACTTGGCGGGCAGCTTACGGATGTTGCGGCAGCTAAAGCGGGTTACATTAGCGTCTATACAAATGTGGCCTATGTCGCGATGGGCATTGCAGTTGTGATGCTGCTGATTTCGCCGATCATCAAGAAATGGATGAACAATGAGGATTAATCCTCATTTTCATTAAAGCATAAAAAAGCCCGCCTCATTGAGGCGGGCTTTTGTTTTAGAATTAAGTGATTTTAGCGCTTATTCATCGCCATGCGTAGAATATCATCCATCACAGATCCATTGCCA
>JBMYWT010000097.1:4947-9138 GCA_049607665.1 Maricaulaceae bacterium | reverse complement strand
CTGATTTTGTTACTTGAAGATAATAAAGTCTACCCGCTAATGTCCCCATTACAGTAGCACCGCCAGCCCCTAAAAGAGCCGTGCGGCGCGTTATTGTTCTGGCATCAATATGGTCTGACTTCATAAATTATATCCGCCATCATCATATTCTCCGAATATACGTTTATAAATTAAACCCAAAAAGTAAATGAGCGGGAATAAAACAGCCGCAACAAGCTGCATAATGAAAAGGCTTTTCAGGTCAGACCCAGTTTTCATAAACATTACCCCAAGCAAAGCCATTAAGGCGCCACCAAAAATAATAAGTAACCAAAACTTTCCCCAACGGTTCAAAAAGCCATCTTCGCGACTACGCCCGTCTGGTCTAAAGATAATAAAATACAACAAATAGATTAGAGCCCAAAACCCAATGATCCCAAAACTAACGGTGTCGTGAATAACTCCTAATATAAATAGAGATAAAACACTGAGGAATGGGTCTGCACCTCGCGGCCATAGAAAAACACCTATCGCGGGAATAGCTGTGAAGACAAGGTTTTGCCCTGCAATCTTAAACGATAATGTGGAGCATAAAATCAAAATCAACATAATGATAGCGCCTTGAATCGCGCGACCACGCGTACGCGGAGTCGAACTAGAATCAACAAACATTATTGCAAATCCTCCGCTCCATTGTCGGCTTCGAGAGGTATATTCTCCCTAACGCTTTCATTGCCAACCGCAGCATCGCCTATATCCGGGTTAGTAGCTTGATTATTTTCAGTAATCCCCCCCCCTTGCTCAGAGGTAGGATTTTCTTCTGGTGTTAGAATTGGTGTAAATGGATGGATCCAGACCCAATCTACACTATTATTACGATTATGAAGAAAGACATTAAACCGCCCTTCATCATCAATAGCAACTTTTCCTACGGGCAACCCCCGCGGTAATACACCCGCGTCACCTGACGTAACAAGTTCATCTTCATTTTGCCAATTTGCATCATCAGCCACAAAAGACAGCATTGGAACATTTGAATTATTGCCCGTCAATATCGCACGCTCCCCTGAACGTAATGACATTACAGCAATACGGGAATTCAAATCTCCCAATAATAAAGCGCGTGAAGAGCGTTTACCTGTTGTAATAATATGCCCTAAGAGACCATCAGTTGTCATAACAACCCCCCCCTTAGTGACGCCTTTATCTTGCCCAGCATTTAAAAGCGCAGAGCGCACAAATGGGCCATCAATTTCCATAACCGCTCTTGCAGGAATTTTGGCGGTGGTGACATTCTCACCCAAGTCCATATTAAAAATGGCCTCAAAACGTGCAAGTTTCATTGCTAATGTATTAGCGCGATTTTCAGCATCCCTTAGGCGAGCAATGTCAATTTTCAACTTTTCATTTTCGGCTAAAACAATTGACCGCGCTTCGAAATCAGCAATTAAGCTTTCAATTTTACGAACAGGCGAAACCGCGAATTGCAATACAGGAGCTAGAACATCATCAACAGCAGTTCGCATACCTGATAAAGAGCTACCTTCACGAGAAGATAACACCAATAAAAATGAAACAAGGACTAAAACACTCGAAAGTATATTGTAATTACGGCGTCTTTGAGAAGCACTGCGAGCTGTATCACCGATCATAGATCGGCTCCATAATTTGAAATAATGCTATTGTCGTTACACACCACTGGAGAGCACGCTCTTCCATTTTTTCAGATTATCGACAACGGTACCTGATCCGCGAACGACGCATGAGAGTGGGTCATCAGCAATTGAAATCGGAAGACCCGTACGGTTACGAAGCTCAACATCTAAATTCCGCAGGAGAGCACCGCCGCCCGTAAGCATAATACCTTTATCAACAATATCCGCAGCTAATTCTGGCGGCGTAGATTCAAGCGCCGTTTTCACAGCTTCGACAATTTGTTCAACAGGTTCGGCAAGGCTTTCGGCGATCATGGCCTCGGTCACGCGGATTTCACGCGGGACACCGTTCATAAGATCACGACCTTTAATCTGAACTGTCATACCTTCATTATCGTCGGGCATAGTCGCCGTACCGATTTCTTTCTTCACGCGTTCTGCGCTCATCTCGCCAAGTAGCAAATTCATCGTACGTCGCACATATTGGATGATCGCGTCATCCATCTTATCACCGCCCACACGAACGGAGCGTGAATACACGATCCCATCAAGCGAGAGAACGGCAACCTCTGTTGTGCCGCCGCCAATATCGACAACCATCGAACCTGACGGCTCATGGATGGGCAGGCCTGCACCAAGCGCCGCCGCCATAGGCTCTTCAATTAGGTAAACACGCTGCGCGCCAGCTTGTTCCGCGCTTTGGTGAATCGCGCGGCGTTCCACGGCTGTCGCGCCGGATGGCACACAGATCACGACTTTGGGGCGCACGAAGCGGCGGCGATTATGAACCTTCTCGATGAAATATTTGATCATCTTCTCGGCGACTTCGAAGTCAGCAATCACGCCATCTTTCATCGGGCGAATAGCTTCAATGTGCCCAGGTGTACGGCCAAGCATCATGCGCGCATCTGCGCCCACAGCGTGCGGAACTTTGCGGCCATTTTTATAAGAGAACGCCACAACGGACGGCTCGTTTAAAACGACGCCGCGCCCTTTAACGTAAACCAAGGTATTAGCTGTCCCGAGGTCAATCGCGATATCTGAAGAGAATGCACCGAATAGCGAGGAAATCATGGTGTGTGCCTGTGCTTTAATTTAACGTTTTAGCTCACCAGCGTATGAGATAAAGTTTCAGAATTGTTAATGTCTTAAATGAGTTTTGATTAAGATTCGCCTAATAATTGTAATGCGCAAATAGACAGTGAAAAGCAAGCGAGCTTACTGCTAAAACACGCCTATCTATGCGTTTTTTTTTGTTTCAACCTTTCGCGCGTTTATTTGCGCTTCTAAATACTTACGTGCCGCCAACATCCCCGCGAGGATAACAACCGCAAGCGCGCCAAATATAACCAGATATGTTTTCCCTTGCGAGGCCGAAACAAGTCCTTGGGCGATCATCGCGACCAGAAGAATTTTTGGAATAATTCCTATGCCGCTCCCCGCGAGGAAAGCCCAAAACCGCAAGCCTGATATACCCGCCGCCAGATTGACCAAGATAAATGGCCCCGTTGGGACAAGGCGCACAGCAAAACTCGTCCAAAATCCATTTTTACGAATAAGGCTAATAAAGCGCCGAATGAAATCGCCTGACAATTTTTCAAGACGATTAGCGCCGATAAATTTAGCTGCCCAAAATTGAAGGCTCGCCGATATTAGCGTCGCAATCCACGCATAAAGCCCGCCTGTAACAGGGCCAAAACTTACAATAGCGGCGGCAATTAATATCCATTGCGGCGTACCAATTAGCGCCGCAAGCGCAAATATAAAAACTGTCAGCGGTAGCGCCCATCCTGTGTCCTGCGCGGCGCCAAGCCACGCCGTTAGGCCGAATTGCTCAAAATTTATATAGGCGCGCGAACTCCAAACCAATAACGCCACAACCGCAAACATAGCGGCAAGCACGGCCAATGACCGCGCTGCCTGCTTATCCATTTGCGTAAAAAATGTGGGTAGATATTTCACGAACTTGTCTTAGCCCCCGCCCCTAAAAGCCGAAAGACAATTTTCATGACAATTTCACAAGCTAAGGCGCAGCAATGTTCATCGTATCAATTTTTGATTTCATCTGGGCCGCAAAAACCGCCTTATGGTCTTGCGTTTCAAGGGCCTGCCATCCCTGCCCTTTCATCTGACCGCGAAACCATGTAAATTGCCGTTTCGCCAACCTACGGCTATCGCGTTTCGCCAATGATATGGCCGCATCAAGCGCCATGTCGCCTGTAAGGTAAGACGTGAATTGCGATACGCCAATGGCGCGCATCGCAGGTAAATCCGCAGATAGTTTGCGCGCAAATATAGCCTGCACTTCATCCAATCCGCCCTGCGTCACCATATGATCAAACCGAGCATTAATACGCCCGTATAGCGCGCTGCGTTCTGGCAACAGTGTCGCCCCCAGCCAATATCCTTTCGGGACGACAGGGCGCGTTTCCGCCTGCCACTGGCTTAGCGGCTTGTCTGTCTCCTCTGCGACGCTAACGATACGCAAGAGGCGTTGCGGATCATCCCCCAAGACGCGCGTTGTTGCGATTGGGTCGAGCGCCATAGCTTTGTAGCG
>JBMYWT010000097.1:0-4937 GCA_049607665.1 Maricaulaceae bacterium | reverse complement strand
ATTAGCCCCGTCAATTGAAAGAGACGGAATTTTAGCAAGGCCTTGCGTCAAGGCGCGAAAATACAGCCCCGTTCCGCCGACTAATATCGGCACATTTCCGCGTGCCAGAATTTCTAAAATAAGAGGTTCAACCTCCCGCAGCCACATGCCCGCTGAATAACGTACCGACCCGTCGACATGCCCAAAAAGATGATGCGGAATATCTTCCATCTCAGCCACGCTTGGCCGCGCCGAGATGATATGTAAATCGCTATAGACCTGCATAGCATCAGCATTGATGATCTCTCCGCCCACATCTTTTGCAAGCGCACATGCCCATGCACTCTTGCCGCTGGCGGTAGGGCCTGCAATACAGATGACCGGATTCATGACTTCTCCTCGCAAGGCCATTATGACACAGACCGCTTTAACCTGTTCCGCGACATTTGTCCTGCCCAAAGCGGATGATAGCCTCTTTGATAAAATCAAGTCATTGGCGGCGCAACACATAGACGGAGAAACGCAGCAAGATATTTTATCGCCAAATAAGTCGCTCGATATCATCTTTGAATGCAATGATCCTGCGGCTATGCAGGCTCGCCTAAGCGAGGCTTTGAACGCATTATATATTGAAGCAGACATCTGCGTGCAGCCCATAGAAACCCGGAAAAAAACGCTCCTTATTTGCGATATGGATTCCACGCTGATTGGCCAAGAGTGTATTGACGAACTTGCAGATTTCGCGGGCGTAAAAGCCGAAGTCAGCGCTATCACAGAACGCGCTATGCGCGGCGAGATAGATTTTGACGGCGCGCTAAAGAAACGCGTTAGCCTATTGAAAAATTTAAATATATCTGTGCTTGAAACATGTTTCGAAGAACGCATAAAGCTCAACACTGGCGCGCGAACCTTATGCCAAACCATGAAGGCGAAAGGCGCGAAAACCGTTATTGTCTCTGGCGGTTTCACATTCTTCACAGGCCGCGTCGCAAAAGCTTGCGGCTTTGATGATCACCAAGCCAATACGCTCATTGAACAAGGCAGCACGCTAACGGGCGAAGTCGGCATGCCTATTTTAGGGCGCGAAGCAAAACTAGATGCTCTCATGGATCATAGCAAAGGCGCGCCACAAACGGCGCTCGCTATTGGTGACGGAGCCAATGATCTCGCGATGATAACCGCGGCTGGTTTGGGTATCGCTTATTACGCAAAACCCGCAGTGGCCGCTGCCGCGCATTGCGCGATCAACCACACGGACCTAACGACAGCCCTGTATTACCAAGGCTATAAGGACAGCGAATTTGCAGCCTGAGCCTAAAGGTCAATCGCGTAAAATTTATAATTCCCGCGTTGATTTACCAGAATAAGCGCCGTGTCTTGGCCGGACGTTTTTAACGCTTCAATTGCGTCTTCAAAACTCTCGGGCGAAGTCACGGCTTCGTGGTTTACTTCTTCGATAATATCACCCGGCGTAATTTTACCCGAGGCCATACTGCGTGAGTTCACCTTTACAACGCGAACGCCTTTGACTTCTGCTTTGATTTTATGTTTGCGGCGCACCTCTTTAGAAAGGGCCTCAATGGATATACCCATAGCCGAACCCTCGGCCGCGACTTCATCTTCATCATCCACGTTGCCGCCCGCTTTGACCTTCTCTTCGAGACGTTCAATCACGACGGAAACAGTCTTGCGTTTTTTCTTACGGATATATTCAATATCAACCGGCTTATCGATTTCGCTCTCTGCGATAAGGCGGAATAATGTTCGAGAGTTTTCAACCGCTTCGCCGCCAATTGAAACGATCAAATCACCGCGCTTTAAACCGCCCTTATCCGCCGCAGAATCCTTCTTCACGCGCGTAACAAGCGCGCCTGTCGCCTCCTTAAGGCCATAGCTCTTCTGCGCAATGGCTTTATCAACGACCTGCACACGTACGCCCAATGTGCCGCGCCGCGTTTCGCCATATTCGCGTAATTGCTTCACAACAGATTTTGCCAAATCCGCTGAGATCGAAAAGCTAATCCCTACGCTACCGCCTGTCGGCGAAATGATGGCCGTATTCACGCCAATGACTTCGCCGTCCATATTAAACAGCGGGCCGCCAGAGTTACCTTTATTAATCGCGACATCTGTCTGGATAAAATCATCATAGCTGCCTTGATTAATATTGCGGTTACGCGCGGAAATAATACCTGCCGCAACAGAGCCGCTATAGCCAAAGGGATTACCAATCGCGATCACCCAATCGCCGACACGGCCTTCGTCACCATTAGCAAAAGACACGGCGGGCAAATCTTTGCCTGCGTCAATTTTCAAAACGGCAATATCCGTTGACGGGTCACGCCCGATCAATTTCGCCGTATATGTTTCGCCATTTGGAAAAGTTGTTTCGATAACATCCGCGCCGTCAATCACGTGATTATTCGTGACGATATAACCCTCTTTGTCGATAACGAAACCAGAGCCAAGAGATTTGGACACGCGACCGCCTTCGGGGCCGCTACCGAAGAAATCATTAAACCGTTCCAGCGGGGAGCCTTCGGGATATTTCGGTGCGTTGGGATCAATTTCAACAGTTTGCGCCGTGGAGATATTAACAACAGACGGGCTTAGGCGCTCTGCAAGATCGGCGAAGCCATCTGGCGCAGGACGCGCTTGTGCTGCCGTTGCCAACACAGTCATTGCTATTACCGCAAAGGAAAAGACACAAAACTTACGTAACATCATCGCTCACACTCTATTGCTTAGCGTAAAGTAACACAGCCATGGGCGGCCATGCATTAAAGATCGGATAGGCTAGCCGCCTGCCCCGCGAACGGCCCAAGCAATCATCGCAACGCCAAGCGCCACAGAGACAAGCCCTGTCACATGCAGTGTCTTATCATTCTCGCTAAAGGCAAGCTCATAAGCACGGCGCATACCCGCCGGAAAAACTGCCCAAGCGGCACCCTCAATTGCGAGAGCGCCGCCTATGGCGATTAAGATTATGGCACCAGAGGTCATAATTCAAACTATCGGCGTGAACCGCCTTTTTGATTATCCAGATAGCTTAGGAAATCACTATCTGGCGACAATACATAAGTCGTGCCGTTTTTAAGGCCCTTTTTATAGGCTTCCATAGAGCGGTAAAATGCGAAAAACTCTGGGTCTTTCGTATAGGCGGCGGCATAAATATTATTACGTTCTTTATCGCCTTCACCGCGAATGACTTCGGCTTTTTGCTGGGCTTCGGCGCGAATAATAGTAGCCGTTTTCTGAGCTGTCGCCGTGATTTCCTGTGCGCGCTCATCGCCTTCCGCGCGTTTCAACGACGCTTCCTGCTTACGCTGTGATACCATACGCTCCAAAACATTCTCTGTATTGGCTTGCGGTAGGTCAGCACGCTTAATACGTACATCAATAATTTCAACGCCAAGGTTTTTATCTTTCACCACAGCATTAGACACAGTTTGGATTTCCGTCATCAATTCTGCGCGGCGACCCGCAATGATTTCCGGCGTATCCACACGGCCCAAAACATCCCGCAAAGTCGAATCCATGATTGAATTTAGCTGAATTTGCGCACCGCGCTCTGTTTGCAAAGCTTCGTAAAATTTGATTCCGTCAATAATACGGTATCTTACGAAAGCATCCACAATAAGGCGCTCTTGGTCAGAGGCTGTCAGCTCGACGGGTTTCAAATCCACCTCGAGATTGCGGCGATCAAGCGTCACAACTTTTTCATATGGCAGTTTAAACTTAAGCCCCGCATCTGTCGTTTCGCCCCATGAGTTTTCAACCCGTTTGGCTTGACCAAATTCAAGCACTAAAGCTTGGTTCCATTCTTTAACGGTATGTGTGCACAAGAGCACACCAATCACTAAAAGCCCGAGAATAACGAGAAAAATAGGTGTACGTTTCATTATCGCGCTCCCTTTTTACCTAACTGGTCGAGGGGTAAATATGGCACAACACCGGAGCCGGCCCCTTCATCGAGAATGATTTTTTCAGCAGGGCTGTAAACTTCTTCGATAGTTTCAAGATACATACGTTGACGCGTCACGCGCGGAGCAGCAAGATATTCTTCTAAAACGAGGTTAAAGCGCTGCGCTTCACCCTTCGCTTCAGCCACCATTTGACCTTTATAGGCCTCGGCATCTTGGATAATCTGGGCTGCTTCACCGCGAGCCTTTGGTACGATATCATTCTGGAAAGCTGTCGCCTCATTGACCTTTGTTTCCGCATCTTGTTCGGCGTTCACAACATCGCGGAAGGCTTCGATCACGCCACCTTTATTTGGTGGGTCCGCTTTTTGAAGCTGTACTTCAACGATTTCCACGCCTGCTTTATATTCATCAAGCGTTTTCTGCATCAGATCACGCACATCAATCGTAATACCTAGACGGTCTGTCGTAATGATTTTTTCCAAAACATTTTTGCCAACAACTTCACGCATAGCGCTTTCAGCCACAGCCACAACAGCATTACGTGGATCGTCAACCTCAAAGACAAAGTCTTTCAATTCGCTAATTCTCCAAAGCACAGTGAAGTTAATATCGATGATATTTTCATCACCGGTCAACATAAGGCTGGCTTTGTCATTACCCCCAATCGTTGTTTTATTCACTACGCGTGTTTTCTGCTTAATAACTGTCTCGAATGGCGTTGGCAGTTTAAAGTTCAAACCGGGAGGTGATGTGCGCTCATATTTCCCAAAGCGCAGAACGACGGCTTCTTCTTGTTGATCTACCTGGTAGATCGTTGAGAGAAGCATCCATGCAACGCCGACAAGTATGAAAATACCGAAGGGACCAAATTTTTGCAACGGACCTTCAGGTTTTTGACCTCGGCCACCGCCGCCGCCATTCCCAAAGCGCGTTTTAAAACCCTGAATCACATTGTCCAAATCAGCAGAAGCCTCACCGGGCTTAGGACGCCCCGTGTCTGGGCGGCCATTACCCCATGGGCTTTTTCCGCCA
>JBMYWT010000096.1:0-9494 GCA_049607665.1 Maricaulaceae bacterium | reverse complement strand
ACATCAAAATGGAAAAACAGGGACAGAGAAAAACTAGCCGAGCAAGCCGCTTCCTATTTCAATTAACTCCTTTAAGCCGCCACCCGCCGCGAACGGGCTTCTTTGAAGCTTACCATGCGGCGCTCTTTGGCGTCCCATAGTTTTAGGCGGACGGTCTTGAAACTGTCGAGCAATGTGAGTCGGCGGATCTCTCCGAGGCGCGGATGATCGCGCACAATTTTCGACAGATTATAAAACGGAATACGGCTATAGAGATGATGCACATGATGGATGCCGATGTTCGCTGTCATCCAACGTAGCACTGGCGGTAGGTCGTAATGGGTACTGCCGTAGAGCGCTGCGTCATGGACTTGCCAGTCTTCATTGCGGTCCCACATTGTGTCTTCGAATTGATGCTGTACGTAAAATAGCCATACACCAATCACCGCGCCGACAAATGTGATACAGAGATAAGTCACAAGGAACGGCAGCCACCCCATGGCGTAAATCCCGCTTATAATAATAGCTGCCATCGCCAAATTGGTGCCCATCGTGCTGACCCAATATTTCGCGCCTGATTTCATAAACCCAATCGGCAAGCGGTGGTGCAGCATGAAGATAAAAATCGGACCGACACCGAACAGCACAAAAGGATTGCGATAGAGGCGGTAAGTAAAGCGCCCCCATTTTGAACGGGCATTATATTCCTCAACTGTCAAAGTCATCACATCGCCAATGCCGCGCTGATCGAGGTTCCCATGCGAAGCATGATGAATAAGGTGCGAGCGCTTCCAGAGATCATAAGGCGTCATCGTCAGAACCCCAATGAAACGGCCCGTCCAATCATTCAGCGCGCGCTTTTTGAAAAACGCGCCATGTGAACAGTCATGCTGAATGAGGAACAGGCGCACGAGGAAACATCCGGCCAAAACACAGATCGGAATCGTAAGCCAATAGCTCACCGCCGACATATATGCCGCCGCCCCCCAGAGCGCGAGGAACGGCACAAATGTAATGACAAGCTCAAACACACTTCGGGCCATATTGGGCGATTTATAAGGCGCAAGTTTCTTAAGCCACATACGAGCCGATTTACGTTCTGGTGAAATATGCTCGCTTATATCATGCGTATTATCGTCAATCATGCCGGCCCTTTTATAACTGAGTCTTACTCAATGTGATCTGAGCCGGTTAATCAAGTCTTACTTGCAAACATCATCTCAAAAAATGATGATGGACAATTTAGACGCGCCATTTCACCACGGATGCACAACTCATCAATGGATTTCAAATGACACTTCCGACACATATGCGGGCCTTTGTCCTAACTGGGCATGGCGAGATGAATAAATTGGTGTACCGCGAAGATTATCCTGTGCCGCAGATCAATGCCGATGAAGTCTTGATTAAAGTCGCGGCTTGCGGGCTTAATAATACGGACGTGAACACACGCACGGGCTGGTACTCCAAAGCCGTGGACGGCGCGACGACGGGCGATGCGCTTGGTAATGAAGACGAAGACGCTTGCTGGGGCGGCACGCCGCTTACCTTCCCGCGCGTACAAGGCGCAGACGTTGTTGGCCATGTTGTGGCGGTTGGCGCGAATGGCGATCCGAACGTCATGGGCAAGCGCGTGATGATCGACGGCTGGCTTAGGGATTGGGACGCGCCCGAGGTCAAAGACGGCGTCGGCTTTTACGGTTCAGAATGTGACGGCGGTTTTGCCGATTATGCCAAGGCCGATTACCGCAATGTCCACACGGTCGAGAGCGATTTATCCGACGCCGAACTGGCGACCTTTGCGTGTTCGTGGATGACCGCCGAAGGGATGTTAAACCGCGCGAACGTGGGCGCTGAAGATACGGTTTTAATCACAGGCGCCTCAGGTGGCGTCGGTTCGGCCCTCATCAGCCTAGCCGCGCGGCGTGGCGCGAAAACCATCGCCATTACCTCTCGCGGGAAACGCGATAAAGTCGCGGCGCTTAATCCCACCGACATCATCCTGAGAGAAGATAATCTCACCGAAGCCTTAGCAGGACGAAAGGTGAGCGTCGTCGCAGACCTCGTCGCGGGGGATGTGTTCCCCGAGCTTATCAATGCGCTCTCTCGCGGCGGGCGCTACGTCGCCTCAGGCGCCATCGCTGGGCCGATCACCCAGCTCGATATCCGCACGCTTTACCTACACGATCTAACCCTGCTCGGCTCAACCGTCGTCCCCGCAGGCACATTCGATGATCTGGTCAGCTACATAGAGAAAGGCGAGATCAAACCCGCCCTCGCCGCAAGCTATCCGCTCAAAGAGTTAAAGGCCGCGCAACAAGCGTTCATCGACAAAAAACACGTCGGCAATATTGTGGTGACGATGAGATAAAAGATAACACTATATACTTTTTTAGATAAAGAAATTTATTTTGAAGTTGTTTTGGGTTGCCCTGGAATTACCCCTAGAATCGTGATCAACCCGAGTGAAAGTAAAACTCCAGAATAATTCCCATAAAGAAAGGCCAATAATGGCATCGGCGCAAACACTATAAATACAAAATAAGTCGGCCAACCAATAGCCCGCAGTCGCCTTATAATGATTACCGCCATGGGTAATAAAAATAGAACCAAATTTAATCCTAGCAGGTAGACAAATATAAATCCAAACTTATTAAAAAACGCAAAGGCCAATGTAAAATAAATCGTAAAAATCACAATGACACGCACCCAATATTGGGGAATGTTAGCCTCAGGAACAGGGTCATATAAATTTGCGAAAAAGTTATTTAGAAATCTCAACATCACACTCTTACCCTTCACTTAAAATTTCGTAGAAACTATATTTTGCAACGCCCAACTCGGTCGTCAAAGCGGTTTGAGACACCCCATATGCCCCCCTAAACTCCGCCGCCGTATTTTTCGCTCCACTCGGCGACATCTGTGTCTTCTATTTTCGTGAATAGCACATCAGGCGAAGTGATTTCGTGGCCGTGCGGGAGGGCGTCTATCAGCGTGGATTCGCCGTCAAATCTCCAAGTACGGTTGCCTTCGGGGATATTCATTGCGCTTAGGATTTTTTCGGCGGCGTCAGGAATAATCGGCTGGGCGAGGACGCCGAAGAGCGCGACCAAATTTAGGCCCACGCGTACGCCGACCGCCGCTTGATCGACGTCGGTTTTGTAATGCGTCCACGGCGCGGCTTTTGTCAGATACTCATTCCCTGCCGCCCAGATAGCGCGTGTCTCGGCCATTGCTTTGCGGAACTCGCGCGCTTCGTAATAGGCGACTAATTGCGGGAGGCGCGTTTGCAGCTCTTCCATGATCCACGCCTCCGCCTCGCCAGCTTCGCCGCCGCTTGGCACTTTGCCGTCGAATTTCCCCGCCGCATATTTCGTGATACGATTGACAAAATTCCCCAGTACATTGGCCAGATCTGAATTCACCGAGGATTGGAATTCTTCCCACGTAAAGGCGGCGTCGGAGCCTTCGGGCGCGTTGGCGATCAGGTGCCAGCGCCAGCTATCCGACGGGGCGATGTCCATCGCTTGGTCCATGAACACGCCGCGTTTTTCCGACGTCGAGAACTTGCCGCCATACCACGTCACCCAATTAAATGCCTTGATCTGATCGACGAGCTTCCACGGCTCGCCCGAGCCAATGATCGTTGTCGGGAAAGAGAGCGCGTGAAAGGCGACATTGTCTTTGCCCATGAATTGCACATATTGCACGTCGTCCGCGCCTTTGTCCGTGCGCCACCAGCTCTCCCAATCGCCGCCACTTTGCGTTGCCCAATCTTGCGTCGCCGCGATATATTCAATCGGCGCGTCGAACCACACATAGAACACTTTGCCGTCAAAGCCTTTGCGCACATTTCCGTCTGCGTCCGTGACAGGAATACCCCATTTAAGGTCGCGCGTAATCGCCCGATCCCGCAGACCTTCATCCAGCCATTTCAGCGCAATCGACGTCGCGAGCGGCGGCCACCCTTCGGCGCCGTTCACCCAATCCCGCAGGCGATCCGCCATAGCCGATTGTTTCAAATATAAATGGTTCGTCTCGCGCACTTCGACATCCGTGCTGCCCGAGACAGCCGAATAAGGATTAATCAAATCGACAGGATCGAGCAGTTTCCCGCAGCCATCACATTGATCGCCGCGCGCCTTTTCATAACCGCAATTCGGGCATGTGCCTTCGACGTAACGATCCGGCAGGAACCGCCCGTCGGCATTGGAATAAACCTGTTTCGAGACGCGCTCTTCCATCAGATCATTGGCCTCTAGGACATTGGCGAAATGTTGTGTCAGCGCATGATTGCTCGGCGCGGAAGACCGTCCGAAATAATCATAAGTGAGCTTGAAATTCGCGCCCGCTTCGGCCTGCGCGTCATGCATTTTCTCGCAATATTCTGCGACCTCGATACCCGCCGCTTGCGCCGCGAGCTCTGCGGGCGTGCCATGCTCATCCGTGGCGCAAATATAGAGCACCTCATGCCCCAACAAACGCATGGCGCGCGCATAGACATCGGCAGGCAACATAGACCCCGCCAAATTGCCCATATGCTTGACGCCATTAATATAAGGCAGCGCAGAGGTGATGAGAATACGGGCCATGTCATGTCCTTGAGTTATTGCGCCCGTTCTAGCGCGGACGCAGCGAGGCGCAAGTGTTTTTGGCGGAAGGCGCAGGCACAGTTTGGCAAAACGTTCCGTTTCATGTATACTCCTCTACAGAGCTTAAACATAAGCCAACACATTAGGGGATCATCATGCCAAGAATTTTCGACAGCCACATAGTCGTTATCCTACTCGCCTCCGTTTTATTTTATATGGTCGGTTTCCTCTGGTATGGTTTTATTTTCATGGATGCGTGGATGGCTATCGAAGGCATTCCCCAAGATGGCGAACAAGACAATATGGGCCTGACCATGGCGATTGGTTTTGTGATTACGGTCATGCAGACGATTGGCCTTGCCGGAATTTTAAAACTCGCCAAAGGTTATTCGATTGGCAAAGGCATCAAAATCGCCGTCATGACATGGTTCTTTTTCGCTCTACCCTTTTGCTGCTATGCATGGATTTACAGCGCTGATCCGCTAAGTCCCAATGCCAACACATTATTGATGATAGACGCTTCGCATTTATTCTTCGCCTATTTAGTCGCGGGCGGTGTTTTGGGTATGATGAGGAAAGCGCCTGAGGATAGATAGGGCACATCTCACAATCCGTCATCCTCGCCCTTGTGGCGGGGATCCATGGCGCAAAAGCCCAACAAAATACAAACTGATTATCCAGATGCCAATACAGCTCCATGGATCCCCGACATAAAGTCGAGGATGACGGAGTCATTAATTTATTCCTCATCCTGAGGCGAGGCGCAGCCTCGGGACTCGAAGGATCGGTTATTACTGAAACCGACAACACAGGTTTCAAAATAAGGTGAAACTTATTTTACAGGCAAGCGTCCACAAGCTGCGCGCCATCCGCCGAGACGAGTCGATCCATCTCATCAAATTCCAAAAACACGTGAACGTGAATTAAGCAGACCGCCGTATGGGCTTCTCTAAGGTAAATTTCGCGGCCACGGTCCAGTTCGGCTTGGGTTCTGAAACGTGGCTGATTCTGCGTGTCTTCAATCATACCATGACCAATGACATGCGGACTTTTTACAAATTCATCTTTGGCTAATTTTTTCATCACGCTGCTTCGTGGTTCGCCTCGTGAAAATTGATAGGGTATAAGCTCCACAGGTTCTCCCCAACGCTTTGTCTCAGGTGCATTTTGGATGGCCTGAACAATGGCGTTGGAACGCAGATCAAATCGATTTTGCTTTAACGTCAAACTGCCAACAATCACGATGAACACCAATAAAGCGATTGCCATGCTGCCAAAGTAAAACAGTGACGACAGCCCTGATAAAATTTTAAAAATACGCATGATATATCCGAAGGCAATATTTTTCGACGGTAGAAGTTATGCGCAAAAAGTCAAAGCTCACATCGAAATTTTGGTGCATTTCAGACGAGTCGATGCACACCTATAGAGTGCTTTACAAAACTACACACCTCTATGAAATACTGTAAATCTGCTGCATGAATGCTTCACGCGTGCTGCACGACTACTGCACTCATACTGCATCAATGCTGTAAGGATGCTGTAAGGATGCTGTAAGAATGCTGTATGACCTACAGTTGTGCTGTGTGACCTGTAGTTGAATACTGTATGACCTGCGATTGCAGAGCGCGTTCGCCGCATATCACAGATAGAAAAAACTGGGTGTTGGCGCGCCGCGCTAAATCTGTAGGGTGAGGCCATGTCCGCGCCGCTCATCATCCCCAATAAAACCGCGCGGCAGCTCTTAATTCACGCCTATGGCCTCGCGCAGCCGCCAACCAGGTCGCCTGGGGTGGCACTCGATTTACGCGGCCTGATCCATCACCTCGGCTATGTGCAGCTCGACACGATCCGCACCGTTTCCCGCGCCCATCACCATATCCTCTGGAGCCGTAATCAAAGCTACCGCGAGCCGATGTTATGGGAGTTATTGGCGGACGGCGGGGCCCTATTTGAGCATTTCACCCATGACGCGTCGATCCTGCCGATAGAGTTTTATCCCGTCTGGCGGCGGCAGTTTCGGCGGATGGAACGGCGGTTTGAAAACAGCAAACGCTGGACAACGGACCGCGCGTTGATCGGTGATATCCTCGCGCGTATCGACAATGAAGGGCCGCTCTCCACTCATGCCTTTGAGACAAAAACCGTAGATAAATCAGTGATGTGGGCGCGCCCGCCGCATAAACGCACGCTGGATTACCTCTGGTATATCGGGGAATTGTCGACGTCCCACCGCGAGAATTTCACCAAGTTTTATGACCTGTCCGAACGCGTGATCCCGCGTGAATGGCGCGGCGGAGGGATGGCGGAACGGGATGAAATTGATTGGCTTTGCCGCGAAGCGCTCACGCGGATTACCTTCGGGACGGTGGCCGACATCCAAGATTTTTGGGGCGTGTTATCGGCGGCTGAAGTGCGGACATGGCTGGCGGAAACCCCTGCGGCGCATACCAAAGTTTCGGTGAAAGACGCGGACGGCGGGCGCTATGACGCCATCGCCCTGCCCGATATAGAAGCGCAGATTGAAACCCTGCGCCCGCCAACGTCGCGCCTGCGAATCCTAAACCCCTTTGACCCGCTTCTGCGAAATCGCAAGCGCCTCTCTCGCCTGTTCGGATTTGACTACCGCATCGAGATTTTCGTCCCCGCCGAAAAACGCAAATGGGGCTACTATGTTTATCCCATCCTCGAAGGCGACCGCCTGATTGGCCGCATCGAAGTTAAAGCAGACCGAAAATCTAACACATTGAAAATTATACAGTTTTGGCAAGAGGTGGATATATCTTGGACACCACAGAAATATAAAAAACTAGACGCCGAGCTGAATCGACTTGCGCGCCTAGCTGGCGTCAGTACAGTTGAAACATTATAGAGGAACACCACATGAGACATTTTAATTTAACCCGTCGGGCCGCGCTCAGCACTGTTTTCATTAGTATTTTTGCGCTCGCGGGATGTTCTTCGTCCGATACACCCGAAACAACAACGCCAACCACTGACACGTCTCAACGCGCCGATGTGATCTTCACGGGCGAACATATCATCACAATGGATGACACCACCCCCAACGCAGTCGCCATAGCAGGCGGGAAAATCCTCGCCACAGGCAGCGCGGCAGAGATCGCAAAACTCGCAGGACCTGAGACGCGCAATGTAGAGCTGGGCGAGCGTGCCCTCCTCCCGGGGTTCATTGACGCCCACGGCCATGCCACGGCCAGTGCGCGTTTTATTGACCTTGCTAATTTGTCGTCACCGCCTGTCGGCCCCGTAGAAACGATAGCGGATCTGCAAGACGCTCTGCGTAAACATATCGCCGCTAATGATTTCAGCGCGGGGGATTGGATCATCGGTTATGGCTATGACGAGTCCCTATTGGCGGAAAACCGTCACCCGACACGCGATGATTTAGACGCAGTCTCCACAGAGCATAATATCGTTATCTTGCATGTGTCGATCCATCTTGCGGCCGCCAATTCCATGTCATTGGAGACAGCCAAGATCACAGCCGAGAGCCCTGATCCAGCGGGCGGTGTTATCCGCCGCCGTGCGGGCACGACAGAGCCCAATGGCGTTTTGGAAGAAACCGCCGCGCACCCCCTCCTCTTCCAACTCGTGATTGGCGGGACGGGCCTCGCCGATCAGCTACCGCGTACGCTCATAGAATACGCGAGCTACGGGATCACAACCGCCCAAGACGGCGCGGCCAGCATGAACGATGTTGCCGCCATTCAGGCTATGACAGAGGCAGATGTCCTTCCGATCGATCTGGTGTCTTATCCGCATACTAGCCAAATTCCGCCCTCGCAGCTTGCGGCCTTAGAGGCGGGGGAGTATAAAAACGGCTTCCGTATTGGCGGCGTGAAATTTGTTTTGGACGGTTCGATCCAAGGGAAAACAGGCTTCCTCGGGGAGCCTTATAAAGAATCCCTCGAAGGGCTCGGCGATGATTACCTTGGTTATCCGATGGTGCCGCCCGCGAAATATGAAGCTGACATCGCGCCGTTGATCGCGCGCGGTCTTCCGCTCTTGATACATGCCAATGGCGACGGCGCGATTGATATGATGCTGGAGGGTTTGGATAAGGCGCTGGACGGGACGGATATCACCGATCATCGCACCACGATTATCCACGCGCAGATGATACGCGAGGACCAAATTTTGCGCGCGAAAGAGCTTGGTGCTCTGCCGTCATTTTTCTCGGCCCATCCGTTTTATTGGGGCGATTGGCATCGCCAAATTTTGGGCGAAGAGCGCGCCTCCCGCATCAGTCCTATTCGCTCGACGATTAACCAAGGCGTGCCCTTTACCATTCATAATGACTCGCCCGTCGTGCCGCCGCATATGATGCGCCTGATCGACGTCACGGTGAACCGCAAGACGCGCTCAGGCTATGTGCTCGGCCCCGATCAACGCGCAACAGTGATGGAAGCGCTCCACGCAGTTACGTTAGGTGCGGCCTATCAATTCTTTGAGGAAGACACCAAAGGGTCTATCACGGTCGGCAAGCAAGCCGACCTCGTGATCTTGGGCGAGAACCCGCTGACCGCGCCAAAAGAACAGCTTCAACATATTGAAATCATTGAAACATTCGCGCGCGGTAAAAGCGTATTTAAAGCGAAATAGATATGCGCCCGTTTCGCTCTTTGGGGTTTGGCGTCGCTGCTGCCATAAGCTTAGCCGCTTGCTCTTCATCTACGAGCAATGACATCAAAAGCGTTAGCGCCGAAGAGGCTGATGTAACGTTATTTGTGGCAGAAACCATTTTAACGATGGACAAGGCAACGCCCCATAAAGGCGCAAGCGTTATCGCGGTTGAGGGCGACAAAATTGTCTGGATTGGCGATGACTTAAACACCGCTTCAGACGCTCTCACCAATAAAAACTTCTATATTGACCGCAGTTTTGAAGACGATGTCATCATGC
>JBMYWT010000095.1:0-9789 GCA_049607665.1 Maricaulaceae bacterium | reverse complement strand
AGAATTGATACACACGCTAACCCCGTAAACGCTACGCCGGGACCAATTAAATTATAGAGTCCATACGCTGTGTAAATAGACCCAAATAAAGTAAAGATCCCAATCCCCACCAGCAAGCTAGGTATATAAGCGCGATCTTCTATAGCCGCCGCAACGCGTTCTTCTTTTAAATCTCCAGTATGAAGCCAATGTCCTGTCCCGATAAGCACGCCACCGAGAATAAGAGCCATAATTATTCTTAAGGGCGGCGTGAATATACCGGATTCAATCGTGTAACGGAGCAAAAATACAGCGCCAATAAATAACACCAACCCACCAATCCAGACCGACCACTGTGCGCCGATCAATTCTTCCAAAGATTTCTTTGGTTTTTGTGGTGGCGCATCCGGTATTTGCGGAGTTGGAGCTTTTTCCAGTTTTGGGTTCTCTTGCTGCCTTTGAGTTTCGTGAATGCCCGCCATAGGACTCATTTGAAGTGGAACGCTAGCGGTCCTATCTCCGGCAATTGTAATATCTTTCTGTGCGTTTGCTGACGGAATTATATCAACTTCGCCATTTGTTTCGTCTACAGCATTTGTCGTTATAGGCTTAACAAGTGACTTCGTAGGTTTAACAATGGGAATGGTTTTTTCGTCGTAAGTCAAATCCATTAAATACTGCAATTTAAGCTTCAAGGATTCAATTTCAGCCTGAAGTTTTGTACTTTTATTTAACGCAAGTATAGCGACAGCCATTGCGGCTAATGCCAGTAAAATTTCCATAGACTCACCTCATGTGCATTTTATAGTATGAAACGACGCCAGATATTCAAATCGAAACTTAAGTTTGTTTCACCACTTAAGTCTCTCTCAATAAAATATGTTATTTTCAGGAATCATATTGGCAGGAAGCATATTCATTGATATGAACTTTGTTGCATAACAATATCGCTTTATAAGGCCACATTATGGATCTTGCTTTCTCCACTGAAGACGAAAATTTCCGACAGGACGTCATACAATTCCTTGATGAGGCATGGCCCGAAGAGAAACGCGGCAAGGTCACTGAGGTTAACCGTGACACTTATATTTCATGGCATAAAAAACTCCACGCCCAAGGTTGGGCTGCGCCTGCTTGGCCTGTCGAATATGGCGGCACGGATTGGACGCCAGCGCAAAAATATATTTTCGCCGAAGAAATGGCGAGTGCAGAAACGTTTCTTACCCTGCCCTTTAACATCGCTATGGTTGGGCCTGTGATCTACACATTTGGTAACGAAGAACAAAAGAAGCGCTTCTTGCCACCGACGCTATCGCTCGATATTTGGTGGTGTCAGGGCTATTCAGAACCGGGTTCAGGCTCCGACCTCGCCAGTCTTAAAACGCGCGCTGTGCGTGATGGCGATGACTATATCGTCAATGGCTCTAAGACATGGACGACCCTCGCGCAGCACGCCGATTGGATTTTCTGCCTTGTCCGCACGGATACGGAATGTAAGCCACAGTCTGGTATCTCTTTCCTCTTAATTGACATGAAGACGCCCGGCATTACGGTGCGCCCGATCATCACGCTTGGCGGCGATCATGAGGTCAATGAAGTCTTTTTTGATGACGTGCGCGTGCCTGCTGAGAACTTAATCGGCCAAGAGAATATGGGCTGGACCTATGCCAAATTCCTCTTGATGAATGAGCGCGCCAATATTGCCGGTGTGCATGGCTCTCGCCGTAACATCGAAAAGCTCAAGAAAATTGCAGTCGAAGAAGGTATAGACCAAGAAGATCACTTCAAACGCAAAATCGCAGAGCTTGAAATTGACCTCACCGCGCTTGAGTTCACAGAACTTCGCGCCTTGGCCAAGGAAATGGCTGGCGGAAGCGCAGGCGCAGAAGCCTCTATTATGAAAATTCGCGGCTCCGAAATTCAGCAGCGTATATCCCACATTGCGGTTGAAATCGCGGGCCAATACGCCCTGCCCTATCAACGTAAACTCGGCCATAATGAAAGTCCTGCGGGGCCAGATCACGCCGTTCATGCTTCTGCGAAATATTTCAACTACCGTAAAACAACGATTTACGGCGGCTCGAATGAAATTCAGCGTAACATCATCGCCAAAGCCGTACTCGGCCTTTAAGTTTTAGGACAAGATCATGAATTTTGAATTTTCTGACGAACAAAAAATGGTGCGTGACAGTCTTTCACGCCTCCTTAGTGACACTTACGATTTCGAAGCACGCAATAAGATACTCGCCTCTGACGCGGGTTGGAGCCAAGACACATGGAAAACGCTCGCTGAACTTGGCATTCTCTCGGCGGCTTTCGGCGAAGAGTATGACGGTTTTGGCGGTACGGCCTCTGATACGCTCATCATCATGGAGCAACTTGGCGCGGCGCTCTGCCTAGAGCCTTTCCTTCCGACCGTTATTCTTTGCGGTAAACTGTTAGCTGAAATCGGAGGCGAGGTAGCCACAGATTTGATCGCGCAAATCTGTGCAGGCGAGCTTATTATGGGCCTCGGCCACTCGGAACCTAAAAGTCGTTTCTCGCTCTCCCGTGTTGATACGGCGGCTGTGAAATCAGGCGATAGCTATGTGCTCAACGGCCATAAATCCGTTGTTCTTGCCGCGCCGATTGCAGGCAAACTTATCGTCTCGGCCCGCACAAGCGGCGACGCGCAAGACGAGAGCGGCATTAGTCTCTTCCTCCTCGATACGGACACAGCTGGCGTGAACTTACAGCCCTATAAAAACATCGACGGTCACATTGCAGGCGACGTGTCTTTGGATGACGTCAAGGTTCCCGCAAGCGCGCTATTGGGCGCAGAAGGCGAAGGCTTTAAGCATATTCAATCGGTCACTAATGGCGCGATCATGGCTGTCACGGCCGAAGCCATTGGGCTTGCCAAACAAATGTGCAAACTTACGAATGAGTACATCCAAACCCGCAAGCAATTCGGAATACCCATTGGGAAGTTCCAAGTCTTGCAGCACAAAATGGTCGATATGTTCATCCACCAAGAAGAAGTCACGTCGATGGCCTATATGGCCGCTGCGAAAATGGACTCTGAGGGTTATGATTTAAACGCGGCTATGTCAGCCGCGAAAGTGCAGCTTGGTAAATCGTGCAAATTTATCGGCGAAAATGCGGTGCAGCTTCATGGCGGTATGGGCATCACTGAGGAAATGGCCATCGGTCATTACTTCATGCGCGGCACAATGCTCGATGCGATGTTTGGCAATATGGATTACCATATCGGCCAATATGTAAAACATAGCGAAGCGGCGTAATCTGTCGTGAAAGTCGATCCTGATCTGAAATGGTTTGATCCCAACATACCAGGGTTCTGTGCCCTCACAGGCCCCTATGAGTTTGCGCGCACGGACGATGGTAGATCATTGATGCGTATGACGATCGCCGAACAGCATTTAAATGCTGGCGGCGTATGTCATGGCGGCGCTATTGTGACACTGGCGGATATGGCTATGGGCTTCACCGCTCATGTTGCAAGTGGTCATAAAATGACCGCTACAATGCAGCTTGAGAGTAAGTTTCTATCAGCGGGCAAGCTTGGCGATACAATCATCGCCGAAGCTTTACTGACACGTCACGTGCGCGATATTTGCTTTGTGGAATGCATCATATGGTCTGGAGAACGAAAGCTCTTTACCGCCTCGGGCGTTTGGAAAGTGCTGACTGATACCCAAAAAGGCGAGAGCCTAATCTCTATTCAGAAGGCAGTGCAAACGCCATAACGCTATCCCCGAGCTTGGTGCCGGCAAACTTATAACCGCCTGCCGATATCACGACATATTGCTTGCCTTCCCACATATAGGACATAGGCGTCGCCTGCCCGCCCGCAGGTAGACGGTGCTTCCACATCTCATCACCGGTGTTGATATCGAATGCACGAAGATAATAATCTAGTGTTGCTCCCATGAAAATCAAATCGCCACCCGTAATCATTGGTCCTCCTGATGACGGCGTTCCGTATTTCATAGGAATTCCGCCAAAGGCGAGATCACGTGTCGTTCCAAGTGTACGACGCCAGACAATCTCTCCGCTGTCTAAATCAACTGCTGAGAGAATGCCCCAAGGTGGCTTGTTACATGGAACACGCAAAGGCGATTGCACCCAGCGAACTTTGGCACCATAGCGCGCACCGCTCTGCGCCATCACGCCGCCCCAGCCATGCGATTCCGTTGGACCAGCATTTGGATCGGTTTCGACAAGCGTGACCTTCTGCATCATGTTCATCATGCCGACAATCATAAGGTTGCGCGTCTCATCATAGGCAAAACTGCCCCAATTATTCCCGCCAGCAGTGCTAGGGAAAAACAGTGTGCCTTGCTCGGATGGCGGCGTGTAGAGGCCGTCCCATTTGACCTTTTTAATCTGATGCTCGCACCATTTTTTGTCCCAATAGGTAATACCAAAGGCATCCTTCTTGGGATCAACTTCGGTGGGTAGCAGGTTAGGCGGAGCGACAGGAAAAGGCTGTGTCGGGGAAAGCCATTCACCGTCTGCTCCGTCTTGACTGACGGGGCGTTCCACTATGTCATGAAACGGCTTGCCTGTTTCGCGGTCCATCGTAAAGACGAGCCCCATTTTCGTGGCTTGCGCAATAATTTCGTGGCGCTTTCCACCTCTCCAAACGGAATAAAGTCCAGGTTGAGAGGCCAAATCATAATCCCACACATTGTGATGAATGATTTGTTTGGCCCATTCAATTTCGCCCGTTTTACTATCTAGCACGACAACTGAATCGGAATATTTATTATCACCGGGGCGTTCGCCACCGTAAAAATCAGGACTGGCAGAAGTCGTCGGCAAGACAACAAGCCCCCTCTCCTCGTCTACTGAAATCGTCGACCAGACATTACCGCCGCCCTGTGTTGGCGGGCTGTCCATAAGCCATGTGTCGCGGCCGGGATCTGTGTCTTTGCGCGGAACAGGATCGAAGTCCCAGGCCTTTTCGCCTGTACGGATATTATAGGCGCGAATCGTGCCTGGCGGCGCCGTCAGGCGGTCATTATCAAGTATAGAACTACCTGTAACAAGGATATCGCCAACGATAGCAGGTGCCGCAACGATTTGAAACTCGCCCTTAACCTCGACGCCTTCTGGATTGATATCGACTTGGCCGTTTACACCGAAATCTTGGCAAGGTGCACCTGTCTTAGCATCAAGTGCGATGATACGCGCGTCGATTGTCGCCATTAAAATACGGTGAGAACACACGCTGTTCGTATTCGCGGCAATTTTATCGCGCCACTGCGAGACGCCACGGCATTTATAAGTGTTAGCAGGTTCTAGGTCTTTTGGAACTTGCGCATCAAAAAACCATATTTTCTTACCAGTCGCAGGATGTACGGCATGGACGTTGTTGAATTGGTCGCAAAACACGAGCGCATTATCGGTTAGGATGGGCGTAGCCGGAAAGCCTGTGCCTATGTCTTCGCCGATACCATCCAGCGCGCCTGTGTGGTATTCCCACGCAAGGTCGAGGTCTTCGACATTCTCCCTATTAATTTGGTCGTGGCCAACAAAGCGGTTGCCGCCGCCATCTCCGCCATAATGTTCCCATTTTTCTTTCTGAACAACTTGATCGGCAAAGGCGTGTTTGTTCGCCTCACCTTTGATGACAAGGTCGTGCTCTTGGAAAAGCGTGTAAAACGCGCTGCCGCCGAGAAAGGAAAAGGCTCCGAATATAAATCCAAAGATAACAAGATAGGTCAGATTGCGCTTCACGGGGAGACTCACTTTAGCTTAGCTATGTAAGTTTAAATCCGTAGCGGAATATGATTAATGTGAATTTAAGAATTTATTGCGCGAAAGCTTAAGCAGCTCCCGCGCAATTAAACGCTACAACAATAAGTCAGCGAGCTTTTTCTTGTGATAGCTCGCATCACCAAATTGGGACGCCTGAAAGAGCGCGCGGCGACGATAGAGCTGCGCGTCGCAATCATAGGTAAACCCAAATCCGCCGTGGAATTGAATGGCGCGGTCCGCCGCAAAAGATAGCGCTTCGATGGACTGTACCTTGGCCATACGAGCCGCGATTTCGCCCTCGCCTTGCTTGGCGAAACTAAAGGCGGCCGAATAAAGTAATGAGCGTGATTTTTGATAATCAACAAAGGCGTCAACCGTTGGGTGTTTCAAAGCTTGGAAGCTACCGATCAACTTGCCGAACTGTTTGCGCGTTCCCAGGTATTCGACAATGTAATCAATCGTAGACTGGCAAGCCCCTGTGATATCACCCGCCGCAATAAGATTGGCGCATAATTCTATATATTTCAACGTGCTAGGCGTGGTTTCTAATGTCATGACTTGACTGTCCTCGACATGAATGCCGTCTAAAACAAGCTCGAAAGAACGCTGCGTTTCATCAATGATGTTCTCGCGGCGGATGTTATCCTCAGGGACATCTGATTTGGGCACAATCACGAGCCTCGCCTCGCCCTCAATCATAACGGAGACAATCACCCACTGGGCGCTCGCGAGATGGATCACGAATGTCTTCGTTCCTGATAGGATGTAACCGTCTTTTCCGTCGGATGTTGCGGCTGCATTAATGTTGGCTAAATCCCAGTCGCCATTATCCTCAGTTAGCGCCAGCGTTGCCGCTGTGCCTGCTGCGATCTTGGGGAGAATTTCAGATTTTTGCGTATCTGTGCCGCCCGCGATTAACGCTTGTGCGGCCAATGTTGTTGTTTGAAATGGCGTGGCCATCATTCTGCGCCCGAGCTGTTCACACACGGGCACGACTTCTGTCATAGACAGGCCCACGCCCTCATAGCCTTCTGGGATCGCAATGGCGAGCCAGCCGAGCGCGCCCATTTCCGCCCAGATGTCCGCGTCATACCCAAGATCACTTTCGATATGTTTGCGGACCGTTTCGATCGGAGACTTATCGCGGCAAAAACTCTCCGCGACGGTTAGCATTTCAATTTGTTCTTCGGTAAAGCCGATTTGGCCGAAATTCGTGCTCATGATCTTTCCTACCGTGTCTTTGGAAGGCCAAGCGCGTGCTCGCCAATGATGTTACGTTGAATTTGCGAGGTGCCGCCACCAATGGTTGCGGAGAATGAGTTTAGATAACCGCGCTGCCAATAGCCGTCGTCAACCGCGTTTTCCTCATCGACATAATAGCCGCCCTTTGTGCCTTGGAGGCTGATGGCGAACTCATTCACGCGGCGCATATATTCGGTCATAATCAGTTTAGACATAAGCGGAATGGCCTGCGGGCAATCTTGATTAAGCGGCGGTAGTTTCGCGCGCGCGCTATTTTGCATAAAGGCTTGGTTTTCAATCATGAAATCGACGAGCTTTTCGCGGATCACAGGATCGTCCAAAACAGGTTTTCCGCCCCGCGTGGTTTTGCGCGCAAGATCAAGGATTTCAAGCGGATCGACTTCGGTGATGGAGTAACCACCTGCCTGCCCGCCTTTGGCGTTACGCTCATACATGAGCGTCTGCATAGCGACTTTCCAGCCTTCGCCTTCTTTGCCCATCAAGCCGCTAGCTGGGATGCGAGCATCGGTGAAGAACGTCTGGGTGAAACCGTGCTCGCCCGTTAATTTGCGGATCTTCGTTGTCTCAATTCCTGGTACGCGCATAGGCGAGAGGAAGAAACTGAGGCCCGCATATTTATTCGGCGCATCGGGATTGGTGCGTGCCAGCAGGATCATATATTTGGCGTAATGACCATGCGTTGTCCAAATTTTGGAGCCGTTGAGTACATATTCGTCGCCATCTCGCACCGCACGGAGTTGCGCGTTGCCGAGGTCAGAGCCATTATCAGGTTCAGAGAATCCTTGGCACCACATATCATCGGCGGACAAAATACCTTTGATATATTTCTTTTTGTGCTCTTCCTTGCCAATATCGAGGATGAGCGGCCCAGCCCAGCCTAGCCCAATCGTATTGAGCATAATCGGGCCATCGTATTTTTTCATCGCCCGTGTGGCGATGTCTTGATGCTTTTGCGTCAGTCCGCCGCCGCCATATTCACTTGGCCACGCCGCGCCCAAAAAGCCTGCCTCATAGACATCACGTTGCCATTTACAGAGGAAGTCAAACTGCTGATCTGTGCCGACTTCCATGAAGGTAAGCGGCAGCATGAAATCAGGCTGCGCGGGTGTGTTTTCTGCAAACCAAGCGTCTGCGTCTTTTGCAAATTCGTCAAGTTCCTTAGACATTAGCCCACCATCTGCATAGCGAGCCAATCGGCGATCAAGGCTGGCTTTTCGCCGCCTTCAATTTCGACGCTTACGCCGTAAGTGATGAGGAACTGCCCTGGCTTTTTCTCTTCGGCAGAATTTAGAACGAAACGTCCGCGTACTTTTGAGCCTGATGGCACAGGCGCAAGGAACCGCACTTTTTCAAAGCCGTAGTTCACGCCCATTTTAACGCCTTCAAGCACGATGCCTGTTTGCTCTGAAAATTTCGACAAGAGCGACAGCGTTAGAAAGCCATGCGCGATTGTTCCGCCAAAGGGCGTCTGCGCTGCGGCCTCGGGATTAATGTGGATGAACTGGTGATCTTCCGTCACATCCGCAAAGACATTGATGCGCTCTTGCTCGACTGTGACCCAATCGCTGACGCCGATTTCTGTGCCAACAAGGGCGCTGAGTTCTGAGGGGGGTGTGGTTTTCATGGTTTCGTCCTGTCTATTTCGTTCACTGTTTGCGGATAAAAAATGGCCATTCCTATGATTGGAATGGCCATATTTTTTAAGTTTAACCGAGGGCAACGCCTGCGGCTTTGGCGGCCGCCGTCAAGAATTTCATCGTTTGGCCTGCGCCTGATGTGTATTCTTCTTGGCCTGCGCCGTCGCGAATTTTATCGATATTCGCCATAACGTTTTCAGCCGACTGATCCGCTGCCGCAAGGTGAATACCCGGCGTCTCATAGACTTTCGTCGCCGCATAACCGCCTGCGCCTGCGCACATGATAAGGCGGTTTGGCGCGTCATCACAGACAAGCGGGACAAGACCAGCCGTTACGCTCTCGACTGTTAAAAGTGCAAGCGCGTCTTCTGGCATGAGGTTTTCCGTCATGCGCGTCGCAGCCGTTGGCGAGAGCGCGTTGACACGGATGTCATATTTTGCGCCTTCAAGGCAAAGTGTATTCATCAGGCCGATAACGCCTGTTTTCGCGGCGCCGTAATTGGTCTGGCCGAAGTTGCCGTAATTACCAGACGATGATGTCGTCATCACGATACGGCCATATTTACGTTCTTTCATGTGATCCCAAACGGCTTTGGTGCAGATCACAGAGCCCATGAGGTGGACATCGAGAACAAGGCGGAAATCATCCAATGTCATTTTGGAAAATGACTTATCACGAAGAATACCTGCATTATTCACGAGGATATCGACATGTCCCCATTTTTCAATCGCGGCGTCAACCATAGCTTTGACTTCATCAGGCTTGGTAACGTTTGCGCCATTTGCCATAGCTTCGCCGCCAGCGGCTTCGATCTCGGCGACGACTTTATCGGCCATTGTTTGCGAACCGCCAGAACCGTCAACAGAACCACCAAGGTCATTGACGACAACTTTAACGCCGCGTTTCGCGAGCTCTAGTGCGTGAGAGCGGCCAAGGCCGCCGCCTGCGCCCGTTACGATGGCGACGCGGTCTTTAAATTCTACAGTGCTCATGGTTATGCTACCTCAAAAAGTCCGGCTGCGCCCATTCCGCCGCCGACACACATTGTTGATACGACGTATTTCGCGCCGCGACGTTTACCCTCGATAAGGGCGTGGGCGACCATACGGGCGCCGCTCATGCCATAAGGGTGACCGACAGAAA
>JBMYWT010000094.1:0-9869 GCA_049607665.1 Maricaulaceae bacterium | reverse complement strand
GAGAAATTTTTTCTACGGTATAGGGTTTAATCATTGGGCAAAATACGCCTCTTTAATACTATACACTGATACTGGTATTGAGCTACCAACTACTATGAAAGTTTTTTGTTCTGGAAGGCGGATTAATATCTCTGGAGAAGAGGTAATAGTTAGCCCTTCGAGAAAATCATAAAGTGCACATTTCTAACTTTACGATTAGCATACGCCTTATAATTTGCTTTAATTTTTGCTGGTTATCCTCGATTGTTACGGCAGAAAATAGCCCGCATAATCCTTATAAAGAAGTTTTTAATAGTTACATTTTAATCGGTGAAAAGCACGGTGTTGAAGAACAACAATTAGCTATTGCGGCTTTGCTCGACCAACTCTCTAAATCCGAGAAAAAAATCGGTGTGGTCATGGAAATGATCAATGTCGATCAGGTCGCGCTTTATGAAACTTTCCGTAAACTTTCCCCGCAAAGCCCGAAGGATTTTGGCTATGCGATGGCCTGGAGTAAAACGAGCTGGCCGGATTACCGCTATTACGCGCCGATATTTGATGTCATCTGGGCTAGGGACATGGCGCTCGTGCCGGGCGATCCGTCTGCGGCCGATCAAGCCCGCTGGCGACGCGGTGAGTTCGGCGAGGGCGAATATGACCCCATAAAAGTCCTAAGCGCCATGTATTCCCCAGAGGTCGCCGCCGCCGCCCACAACTCTTGGCGCGCCGCCATGAACACCGCCCATTGCGATACACTCACGCCAGCAGAGGCCGATAACGTCGCCCGCATGCAAATGATGCGAGATGGCTTCATGGCGCGGCAAATACGGGCGCTCACGGCGGCAGGGGCAGAGACTGTCGTGCTCATCGCGGGCCGCGCGCACATCCGCCGAGATCGCGGCGTGCCTCTATATTTGGGCAAACACGCCGACATGAAAGCCATCGCCATTGTCGAAACGGACCCCAATGAGGCCGAAGGCGAAACCTACCAACCCGAAGAGACAGGCATAGGCGAGGCGCTGCCTTATGATCATATCATCTTAACAAGCGCGCTGGAGCCCAAAGAAAACGTCTGTGATCGCCTGCGCCGAAAAGGATTAATTAAGTGATGAAATATATTCTAACTGCGGCGTTAGCAGCGTCACTTTTATCAGGTTGCGTTACAGCCAAAAAGATCAAGACAGATGACCTTAGCGCGATTTCAAGCGGTAAGATGGGCGCGATTGTCGTCGCCACAAAGACAAAGAAACTCCCCTGCGGGATCGGCTATTTAACGTTCGAAAATACGGAAACAGGCCAACAGGTCAGTCAACAGTTTTTTGGAAGCAATTACGCCATTAAATCCGATATGCGCGTTATGATGGTCCGGCCAGGTATATACCGACCGGTAAGCGGTATTTGTCATTCCGAATATCAAGCGGGTGGATATCGTTATAATGATAAGCATCCATTGCGCGGAATGGGGTCCGCGCTTGGCGTAATCACCGTTGAAGCGGGTGAACTTGTCTATCCTGGAACAATCACCATGACAAAATATAAAAGTGAAAACGACCGCTCAATGGTGCAATACGGTGTTGAAGATGCGGCCGAATATAATCGTAAAAAAGTTACAAAGCGGTATCCAAATCTAACAAACAGGTTTTCCAGTCAAATTATTGCAAGCCAGAACATTGCCAATCTTATTGGGAAGAGTACAATTTACTCACAAACAAGTTCGAAATGAGATATCTATTACCGTCCTTCATGACTGTCTGACGTCAGCGCCCATGGCACAGATTTGGGCCTAGGCTAAGAGAGACTTTGCTCATCATGTTGGTTGATATTAAGCGACGGCTTTGCGGTATTGCAAGCGTCGGTGTTCGATAGTTTTCTCTTTTATCCTCTCTCTTGTGTTTAAAATGGATTGTGCACGGCCGAAGTAGACATCGGCTGGCGTTACGTTGCTGAGGTTCTCGTGATAGCGTTCGTGATTATAATGCTCGACGAAGCTTTCGATTTGGCGTTTTAAGTCGCCGGGCAGGAAGTAGTTCTCGAGCAGCACACGGTTCTTGAGCGTCTGATGCCATCTCATATTCGACGGGTGACGACATCCCGTTGTTAGCATGCTTGCGTTTCGAATTGTAGAATAATTCGATGTAATCGAATACGTCCTGGCGGGCTTCTTTGCGAGTCTTGTAAGCTTTTCTTCTTATGCGCTCTGTCTTGAGCAAGTGGAAGAAGCTCTCCGCGACAGCATTATCATAACAGTTCCCGCGCCGGCTCATGCTGGCTTCAAGATTGTGATCGGTGAGAAACTCACGCTACTCATGACTAGTAAATTGTGAACCTTGATCCGAATGCGCGATAACTTTGTTGGTCGGCTTACGTCTCTATACGGCCATCAACAGAGCGTTCAGGGCTAGCGATGTCTGCATCCGTGAAGCCATAGACCATCCGACGACTTTACGTGAGTACAGATCGATGACGGCTACCAAATAAAGCCAGCCCTCATGCGTCCTGATATAAGTGATGTCAGTCACCCAAACTCTGTCCGGTGCATCAACGTTGAAGTCCTGCTGCAACTGATTGACTGCCACAACAGCAGGCTTGGTGCCGTACTTGCCGGGACGACGTTTATAGCCGACTTGTGCCCGTAAACCTTCGTCCCGCATGAGCTTGGCGACGGTGTTGGCTGCGCAGCGCCCGCCAAAGCTCAGCAGGTCATGATGGATCTTGCGATAGCCGCTCTCCAACCAAGATTGCTTGATAAGCCCTATAAGGCGGCGCCTACGCTTAGCTTGTCGGGATAATCCGTTCTTGAGCCAAGCATAAAAACCACTGGCATGAACCTTCAGCACACGACACATGGCACGCACCGAAAACTCATCCCGATGCGCTTTAATAAAGGCGTACATCACCTGTGGTCGTTTGCACGCCAAGAGTACTTCTTCGCTGCGCTTAGGGCGCGAAGAACGCCGTGGTCTTTTTTAAGATATCGTGTTCCTTAGTGACGCGCCGTAGCTCAGCCTTGAGTCGTTTTATCTCCGCATCGTCTGCGGAGCCCGCTGATCTGCTCTGGTGGCTCCCATATCGCTTCACCCAATCGTAAAGCGACTTCGTGCTGACGCCCAGCCGTCCGGCAACCGATGTAACACTGTGACCCCTGTCCGTGACCTGCGCCACAGCCCCTAATTTAAACTCTTCTGTATATCGAATACGACCGCCCATAAGACACTCTCCTTGCTTCCGTTTTTACCAAACAAGGTGTCTACAAAGCTAGGGGCGCATCAACGCATAATACACCATATTGGGTTAACTTGACCAAAAATGTTCATTATTTTTTGAGTGCTTGGGAAAAGGTAATATTGGTAACTAGCCTAATAAGTGCCTTTAAGTTTTTGAAATTTATGATAAATATAGGTTACCGTAAAAGGTAACTTAAAGGTAATTAAATTACCTTTTCAAGGGTAATTTTATGAAACTAAATAAGTGATTGATATCAATCACTTGAAACCTTGTTACCTTTGAGATTACCTTCATGTTACCTTTTAAGGTAATCAATATTATCCATATATAACAATTGCTTATTGTCTATTTGAAGGACAAGTTACCAATGTTACCCATTTCCAACGTGTGAAAAATAATTCACAGATGTCGCAAGGAAAGTGTTGACTTATAGTGGTTATAAAAATTTAAGAGTATCCAAAATTGCAGAAAGCAGTTCGTTGTAAAAGTATAAAATATTTAGCCAAAATATGCGTAAATAACCTATATGAGTCAATTTTTGGTTAGAAACAGGTGCGAATTCGTTAAAATGGAAAAGTTTGATTGATGAAGAAAAAACGCCTTTTTAATACAATGCAGGCGGGAGGAGAGAGTGCATTTTGACGTGATTTCTGTTTAATACAGCTGTTAATTATAGATGGGGCATGAATATTAGTGTTAATTGCGGTTTTAAACTTACTGGATGGCTGTTCAAAACTAGGAGATTGTAGCGACTGACATAAGCCATTTGCGGGCACAACGTAAAAATCGTCCACTGCTCAAATGATAAAATGCTCGCTATAAGACTTATCCCGAATTTATAATTCAGGGAGATCAATTCAAACAGAAGTTTTGCCCCGAATTTTGACGATGGCACAAACCCCAGCTCGTTAATGATAAGAAGCGACACTTTAACGAGGGACTTTGCATTTTGAAGCCGTTTTTCGTTTCATGCCTTCATGAACTCATTCCCCAGTGATGACGTTATCATAAACCGAACGGTCGTGCCGTTGTAGCAAGCGACTGAACTTGTTTCACTAAAGTGGAGAGTGTTTCCTTTAAATTAGGAGATACCTATGACAGGATCCAGACAGATGTTTACCAATGAGTTTCGGCGTTAGGCGCGAGAATGAAATTTTGCGGTAGGAGCGTGACCTACTAAAAAAGACAATCGCCTTCTTCGCGGCGGAACAAAAACGATGAAGTTTCGATTTATCACTGCGCAGAAGAGCAAGCTATTCGTTGGGCGCGCGTGTGCGCTTATGGACGTTAGTTTCAATGGTTATTATGCAGTGTTTGAACGTCCGGTCAGCCGCCGAGCGCGACAAGATACGGTATTATTTGCCCATATCCGCGCAGCCTTTGCGCAGTCGTATATGGCGTATGGCAGTCCTCGTATGGTACACGACTCAAAGCCTTAGTTTTTTATGTAGGGCGGCGCCGCGTCACCCGCTTGATGCGTGAAGACGGCCTTCAGGGCCGCATTAAAAGGCGGTTTAAATGCGCAACAAACAGTGCGCATAACCAAGCTGTAGCCTACAGCAGTCTGAATATGGTATTCTAGCCGGCTAAGCAGAATACTGCATGGGCCGTTGATATGACTTACATTTGGGCGAAGGAAAGGTGGCTTTACCTGGTGATTGTTATGGTCCTCTATTCAAGACGGATTGTTGGGAGGTCTGCGGGTTCGCGTATGAAGTCTGCGCCACCACTTGAAGCCTTGAACCGTGCGATTGCTCTACGGCGCCCGCAGCCGGGGCTGATGCATCATTCTGATCACGGCAGACAATATTGCGCTTATGAATGTCGCGGTCGGTTAGCGCAAATTGGAGCGACAGTGTCGCTATCAGGCAAAGGAAATTGTTATGATAACGCGGTCGACGAGACCTTATTTATCACCCTGACAGCAGAACTGGTTTGGCGGATGGCATTTCATACACGGACGCAGGCCTTGTCTGAAATCGGTCAATATATCGACGGCTTTTGCAACCTGGTTAAGCGGCACTCAGCATGTGAATATACAAGCCCGATAAAATATGAGATGATGACAAACTAAACATAAACGCTCTCCACCTTAGTGAAACAAGTTCAGTTTTAAGATGACTGACGAGCAAAGGCTTCAGGATAGGTTGGGGCGCTTGATCTATCATGAGGTGATTTCGGATAGAAGGTCTGCATTGTTTACGGTCGATGTTGTCAGAATGTTTGTACGAGATGTGTAGTCGTGTCAAAAGAAACTGCGCGACGCAGGAGAGCGTCCTTTGTAGTTTCACGCACGATTTTTATGTCAAAGTGCTTCAGAAGGCGCAATATCTGTACACACTCCCGTTTACCTCGGTATTTTGATATCGGATGTAAGTCCTTAAACGCTTAGGTAACTACCAGCCTTGCAAAGCTCACAAGTCCCTCGACTTTTCTCTTATCCTTGCCTTGGCCCGGATGGTGATATTTGTCTGTGATAAAGTAGTGTCATATCATGGCAGAAAACCTTTTGATGCACTTATGTATCCATAATCTTGACCGCAAGACAGAGGTCATAGTCATAAACGATTGATTGTGGAGCTCCACGGAAGAAGGCAGGGGTATGGACGTAGCTATATCTAGGCCTCCATGTTGGCCCTGTGATGATCCCTTTTATACTTGAATGTAGTCCTAAACGTAGTCCTGATGATATTGAAGTGTAAATTAGTAAATGAATATCAACTAGATAGTAAGTAAGTTATGCACATCTCACCCGTACCACTTTTCCTTATGGATTACGCGAGCAGCTTCTGATCTTTGATCGGGAGCTGCCTCACGCGTTTGCCTGTTGCTCTGAAAATTGCATTCATAACTGCGGGCGCGGCAACGGCAATCGTTGGCTCGCCTACGCCGCCCCAAAAACCGCCTGATGGCATAATAATGGTTTCAACTTCTGGCATGTCTGCAATTCGCATCGAATTGTAGCTATTGAAATTCGTTTGCTCGGGTTGTCCGTCTTTATATGTAATTTCGCCGTAGAGCATTGCGGAGAGACCGTAAACGAATGAGCCTTGAATTTGGGCTTCAATTTGCTGAGGGTTCACAGCATGCCCACAGTCAGTGGCCGCTGTAATTTTTTGAATTTTCAATTTCCCGCTCGCATCAACACTCACCTCTGCGCAGGCTGCAACATAGCTACCGAAAGCATAAATACAGGCAAGACCACGGGACTTTCCATCCTTTGCGTTCCAGTTCCCTTTGTCAGCTGCGGCCGTAAGGACAGCTTGCATTTTTGGGCTATCACCAAGCATTTCAAGGCGAAAATCCAAAGCATCTCTGCCTGCGGCATGGGCGAGTTCGTCAATGAAAGATTCCATATAAACGGCATTTTGGTTCGCATTCACACCACGCCAGAATCCGGGACGAATAGGGGGGTTACGCATAGCGTGGTGAATGTGAAAGTTTGAAAATGAGTATTGTAGGGCTTGATCATCTAGCCGGGCATCCATGCCGGATGGCAAAAGCCCTTGGAAAACTAAGTAGTCCGCGCCGTCATTAAGGGCGCTTGGCATGAGGCCCGCAAAGATTGACTGCCCTGAAATTTGCATATCCAAAGCCGTAAGTTTACCGTTTGCATCAACGCCGCCGCGCATTTTGGCTTTTGTTGTCGGATGATAAAACCCGTGCAACATATCTTCTTCACGTGACCACTGTAATTTAATTGGTGTGCCTGGCATTGTCATAGCGACTTTAACGGATTGACTGACATAATCGGCCATGCCGCGCCGCCCAAACCCGCCGCCGAGACGTACCTTGTACACTTCGCACTGCTCTTTTGGAAGACCCGCAGCTTTTGCCGCCGCCGTAAGCGCGCCTTCGCCGTTTTGAGTCGGGCACCAAACTTCGCATTTATCTTCCGTCCAGAGCGCGGTCGCGTTCATTGGTTCCATAGTGGCATGGTTTTGCGTAGGGAAGGCGTATGTGGCCTCTATGACAGTTTCAGCCGCCTTGAACCCAGCTTTAAGATCGCCGCCTTGGTTGCCCGTAATTGTGTCATCCGTTTCGAGGCCTTCATCAAGAAGGGCTGTGACATCTGCTGTTGAATAATTCGCAAGCTTACCTCCATCCCATTCAATAGGGGTTGCCTCCAGCGCGGTATGCGCTTGCCACCACGTATCTGCGATCACAACAATAGCTTCATCAATTTGGACAACTTTTTGGACTCCCGGCATAGACATAGCAACGCCGTCATCAAAACTCTTTAAAGTGCCGCCTAATATAGGGCAGGCTTTGATATCTGCGCAAAGCATGCCCGGCATCTGTATGTCAGAGCCATATTTTAGCTTTCCCGTAAGTTTATCCGCTGTATCGAGGCGTTTCTTAGCTTTACCGCTAATCGTCCAATCTTTGGGGTTTTTAAGCGGAACAAAGGTGGGGGGCGTTAGTTTAGAGGCCGCTTCTGCGACTTGCCCGTATGTGAGTTTTTTATTTGATTTAGTGTGGGATATAACCCCTTTTTCGACGTGACATTCCGATGTCAGAACGCCCCATTCCTGCGCAGCAGCGTGAATAAGCATATCCTTTGCGGCTGCACCGCCTTGGCGGACATAATCGTGTGAGGCGCGAATGCCGGAGCTTCCGCCTGTGCTAAAGCTTCCCCATACGCGCTCGCGGGCATGACTTTCGCCAGGTGTGGGGAAGTCAATGGTGACATTCTCCCAGTCGCACTCTAGCTCTTCCGCGACAAGTTGCGCTAGGCCCGTGGATGTGCCTTGGCCCATTTCTGAACGGACAATGCGCACGGTAACCGTATCGTCATGGTGAATATGCACCCAAGCATTTACTTCAGGGTTAGGCGGAAGCTTACTGTAGTCGGCTTTCGTTTCACCAGAGCTACACGCGCTTAAAACACCCAAGGATAAACCTGCCCCAAGGGCGCTCGTGCCAACAATAAATTTCCTGCGTGAAAGAGGCGAGTTTTGTGTAATGAAATTTGACATATCTGCCTCCTATACTTTCGTTTTCGCAAGGTGAACGCCTTCGCGAACACGTACAAAAGTACCGCAGCGGCAAATATTGGTAATGGCTTCGTCAATATCCGCATCCGTCGCTTCTGGGTTTTCTTTAAGCAGCGCCGACACAGCCATAATCATACCCGGTTGGCAAAACCCACATTGCGGTACATCTAGTTCTGCCCATGCCTGTTGAACCGGGTGGGAGCCATCATCAGACAAGCCTTCAATGGTCGTAATGGCTTCGTTATCGATCGCAGAGACAGGATAAACGCAGGATCTAATGGCTTCGCCGTCTATATGAACTGTACATGCGCCGCATTCTGAAATCCCACAGCCATATTTTGTACCCGTTAAGCCGAGCTGTTCCCGTAAGGCCCAAAGGAGAGGCGTTTCTTCATCGCCGTTAAACTCAACGGTTTTCCCATTAACATTTAGTTTTTTCATTTAGTGTCTCCGATATGGGAATATTGGCACTAGATTCCCGCCTATGTCAAATCGCAGACCTTTGATGATATTATTTTAGAAACTATTGCGTGGTGGGCGCGAATTAATTTGTGTCTGGTATCAAATTTTTCTTTAATACACTTATAAATGGTTAGAGGAATTTATGGAAAACCCGTTTGAAACACCCGAACGCAAAGCCTTTCGCGAAACGATAGAAAATTTCGTGCAAACTGAAATTCGTCCCTACGCCCATGATTGGGACGAGGCGGGGGAGATACCGCTTGCGCTCCACGAGAAAATTGGCGCGCTTGGCGTCTGGGGTTTTGGGATTGACGAAGAATATGGAGGCCTGGGTTTCGATGACTCCTTCATGCGATGTGACTACGCTACCGCTATGGGGATGTGCGGCGCGGGCGGCGTGCCTGCGGGGCTAGGGGGACGCGGCATTTCCATCGATCCGATCCAAAAACTGGCGAGTAAAGAGATCAAAGACCGCTGCCTGAAAGACATCATCGAAGGCCGCGCGCAATCTAGCCTTGGTATCACGGAACCGGGCGGCGGCTCGGACGTAGCGGCGCTTAAAACGACGGCCAAGCGCGACGGTAATCACTGGATGCTGAACGGGTCAAAGACTTTCATCACAGGCGGGATGCAATCGGAATATTTCGTCATTGGCGCGCGGACAGGCGGCGCAGGGCTTGGCGGCATTTCGCTTTTCTTTGTCGATGCGGATACACCTGGATTTTCGCGCACGCCGCTAACCAAGAAAATGGGCTGGTGGGCGTCTAATCAAGCGACGCTTTATTTTGACGACTGCCACGTACCCGCCGAAAATATGATGGGGCAACAAGACAAAGGTTTCATTCAAATTATGCATAACTTCAACTATGAACGCCTTGGCCTGACCGCATGGGCGCTTGGGATGATGAAGGTCTGTTTGGAAGATTCGATAGAATGGGCGCAGCAGCGCGAGACATTCGGCAAGCCGATGATTAAACACCAAGTCATTCGCCATAAGATCGCGGATATGTCGGCCAAAGTCGACGCCGTGCAGAGCTATCTCTGGATGATTTGCGCGCAGATCGACAAGGGCCATATGCCCGTGGCAGAGATTTGTAAGTCGAAGTTTTTCGCGACAAAAGCGCTCGAATTTTGCGCGTCCGAAGCCATGCAAATTTTGGGCGGCGCAGGTTATCTTCGCGGTAACCGTGTTGAAAATGTCTA
>JBMYWT010000093.1:0-10329 GCA_049607665.1 Maricaulaceae bacterium | reverse complement strand
GGTCAACATGTTTTCTCACTAACTCATTGAAGTATATGAAGTTTCGTCGACAAGTTCCGCCATCGCGAAGTGCTGAAGCGGACCCTTGCGAACCAACTGAAATACGACTGTGAAAAAGGCGCCAGACACCGGAAAACACCCATACCATTCGCGGCATTAGGGGATGCATACTGTGGGGCAAGTAAATTGGCGCGCTGGGGAGGATTCGAACCCCCGACCCCTTGATTCGTAGTCAAGTACTCTATCCAGCTGAGCTACCGGTGCGGGTGCTTTGAAACATAATGCTCAAAGCGAGAGCCGCCTTAAAGCGGAAAACGCGCGGGATTGCAAGAGGCTTTACGTCAAATTTTTCATATAATATCGCACGGCCTTCACGCCGTCTTTAAATGTCTGCTCGCCGATGGCCTGAAACCCCATTGAGAGGTGAAAATGGTGCGAGGACGGGTTGTCGGGTACGGTATTCACTTCGCAGGCGAGGGCCGTGTGTCCTGCCGCGCGGGCGAAGTTTGCGACGTCATCATAAAGCGCGCGGCCATAGCCTTTGCCGTGGGCGGCCTTTGCGATGATAACGCGGTCAATGTAGAAGAAATTGTCCATATGGCCCCGCAGCCATTCTAGATTCCAATGATCCGGATAATCCACGTCATGGGCGTAGCCGAGCAGCGCGCCGTCTCCGCCGCCGATTTGGTGGGCGTATTGGGCGATGCGTAAAAGCTTTGTGAGATCGTCTTGCGTGAGCGGGGCAAGCCAATGCACGAAGCGTTCGTTCATCCGTAGGAACTGCGCGTGATGATCGGGGGTGATTGGGCCGATCATTCGGGGCGGGCTTTGTAGACGCCGCGAGAGAGGGCGCGGGCGACACAGCGCGCGGCGGCGGCTCCGATCTCCGCGAGCTGTACGGGTGTGTTGCAAGGGATATCGCCCGTGGAGAGCGCGAAGAGCGTATCCCCATCCAGCGGCGTATGAGCAGGTTGCACGGCCATAGCGATGCCGTCTTGCGCCATAATGGCGAGGCGTTTCAGTTGTTTTTGCGTGAGGGCGGCGTTGGTCGCGATGGCTCCGATGACGGTGGATTGCCCTGCGGCTTTGAGGAAGGCGAGTTTGGTATCTTGCGGACCGGCAAAGGCGTAATCAGCGGCTGGACGTTCTCCGCCAAATTCGCCGTCGACTTCATAAGGCCAAGCCCAAAAACATTGTGTGCCCGGCATATATGGCGACCCTACTGGATTGGCTGCAATGATGACGCCGACTGTGATACCGCCGATAATTTCAGAGGCGCTGCCGAGGCCGCCGAGATACATCCCCGCCGTTGCGCCAAACCCTGCGCCAGATGTGCCTTCGGTGAATGCGCCGTTCGCAGCTTCGCAAGCTTCTATGCCAAGCGCGCGAAAGGGCGGCTCTAGGCCCCAGTCTTTATTTCCGCCATTGGCATTATCGAATAATATCGCTGAGGGCACGATGGGCGATACGGGGATTGGCGCGGGGCCAGGGGCGTAGCCAATTCTTTGCGCGCCGAGCCAAGCACAGACGCCGTCTGCTGCGGCGAGGCCATAGACCGATCCACCCGAAAGCGTGATGGCGTGAACACTGTCGATTAGCCCGCCATCAGAGAGCGTATCCGTTTCTCTCGTACCCGGGCCGCCGCCGCGAACGTCAACGGCGCAAAGGGCGGGGGCATCTGGGAGGATGACGGTGACGCCGGTTTTAACTTCAGTATTATGGGCGTTGCCGACGCGCAATCCGCCGCAATCGAGAATAGAATTTGTCGGGCCGGTTTTTATCATACCCTGATTAAACGCGCGCTTAGCGCCCAGCGCAACAAAAAACCCGCTTTGAGACCAAAGCGGGTTTTAAATTGTTCAGGCGTAGTTTCAAACCTAGCCGTAGACTGACTCTTTGCCGAAATGCTTGGTCAAAAGGTAATATACAACGGCGCGGTGCTTGGTTCTGTTTGAACGGCCATATTGCTCCATAACCGCGTCGATGCCGGCGTCTAGATCTGCGCTATCGGCAAGGCCTAGCTTTTTGATCAGGAAGTTGTTCTTTACTGTTGCAAGCTCAGATTCGTCTGAACCAGCAACCGTAGACGCATCGGCGTTATAAATAGATGGACCGCATCCGATGGTGACTTTCGTCAATAGGTCCATATCTGCGGTTACGCCGCACTTTTCTTTCATGTCCGCTGCGTATTTTGCGATTAATTCGTCACGTTTGCTCATAATATCCTCCAATAGATAGCAAAACCTAAGTCAGTTGCGCCCTAGATTCTGATGTCCTTGGGCTAGGGGGTGCCTCGTGAACGCAAGCTGAATAGTTACCAGAATATTTATGGGGATTTTTGTTCAACTCACAAGTGTTTTTGCGTAAAGGAAAAGGAACGGAGACATACCACAATGAAAACACTACCGATTTTAAGCCTCGCCATTACCTTGGCTGCGTGCTCGACGTCTACGCCTATGCCCGCGAAAACAATTGCAAAAACGCCAGCGCTTTCGCCCGGAATGGTGGCTGCCGCTAATCCTCATGCTGTTGAGGCGGGCGTGAAAATTCTGCGAGATGGCGGCTCGGCGGTGGACGCGGCGATTGCTGTGCAAACGGTTTTAGGTCTTGTTGAACCCCAAAGTTCGGGCCTTGGCGGCGGCGCATTTATGGTGGTGTATGATCCGAAAACGGCAAAGGTTTGGACGTATAATGGGCGCGAAGCGGCGCCAGCCGATATAACGCCGGAATTGTTTTTGGATGATGAAGATCAGCCTCTGCGTTATTTTGATGGTATCGCGTCCGGGCGCTCTACGGGTGTGCCGGGCGTGGTTGTGATGCTGCATAAAGCGCATGAAGATTATGGTAAGCTGAGCTGGGGGCCTCAGATGGAATCGGCGATTAAGCTCGCAGATGAGGGCTTTGTTGTTAGCCCGCGTATGGCAGATATCGTCAACCGGATGAGTAAATATGTTCTGGGCCGCCAAACGGCCGCGCGGGAGTATTTCTTCCTTGAGGACGGCGTAACGCCCATCGGTGAAGGCTTCGTTCGTGATAACCCTGCTTATGCGGATACGCTTCGCGCGATTCAGAATAACCCACGCGCTTTACTTGAAGGGCCAATTGCGGCTTCTATTATCGATGCTGTGCGTGAAGAGCCTTTTCCAGGAACGCTTAGTCGTGAAGACATGGCGAACTATCAACCAAAGAAGCGCGAAGCCCTGTGTTCGCCATATCGCGAATACACAATTTGCGGCGCGCAGCCGCCCTCGTCTGGCGGAATTGCGGTAAATTCTATTTTAGGCACACTCTCGAATTTTGATATGGCGGCGATGGGGCCAAGCCTTGAGGGGTGGAACCATTTCATTGGCGCAAGTTTTCTGGGCTATGCTGACCGTGACCAATTCGTAGCGGATGATAGCTTTGTTGAGGTTCCCACGCAGGCGATGCTTGATAAAGATTATCTTGCGTCACGCGCGGCGTTGATTTCGCCCGGTGCGGCGCTTTTAAATGTAAAAGCGGGCAACCCAAAAGGCTTCACGCGCGGTAAAGACGCGACGCCCGATAGCCCAGGAACGTCTCATTTTACTGTTGTGGATAAAGACGGACTTGTTGTGTCGATGACGACGACGGTCGAGTCGGCATTTGGGAGTCAGCGCATGGCATCGGGCTTTATGCTCAATAATCAACTTACGGATTTCTCGTTTCGAACCGTTGATACGAACGGCCAGCCGATTGCGAATGCCCCTGCGCCCGGTAAGCGTCCGCGCTCTTCTATGAGCCCTTCTATTGTGTTTGACAAAGACGGCGAGTTCCTATTTTCAACAGGTTCCCCGGGCGGTAGCTCTATCATTGCTTATACGGCGAAGACAATTGTCGGCATTTTGGATTGGGGTCTGACTCCGCAAGAGGCGATAGAGCTTCCTAATGTGATCGCGCGTAACGGCAAAGTCCGCCTCGAAGATGGCAAGCTGGGCGAAGAGATTACGTCAGGCCTTGAAAATATGGGCTATGAAGTTGTGCGCTCCAAAGGCGAAATCAGCGGTCTGCATATTATCTACCGTAATGAAGACGGAAGCCTAACAGGCGGCGCCGACCCAAGACGCGAAGGCGTCGCGACAGGGCTTTAAGCACGGCCAAATAAAAAGGGCGCTCTAAGGCGCCCTTAAATTTATTCAAATAGCTAAACGATTTAGCGTGGCGGCATACGCGCGCCAGCGTCCGTACGGATATATTCACCATTGATGTATGGGTTTTCGACCAAGAATTTCGCCAGATCGCCGAACTCTTTGGTGGAGCCAAAACGGCCCGGGAACTGAAGATGCGCGCGTAGGCTTTCTTTTACTTCTGGCTTCATTTGCTCATAGATCGGAGTTTCAAAGAACCCCGGCAAGATCGTATTTACGCGAATACCTTCGCGGGCTAAATCACGCGCCATCGGTAGCGCCATCGACAATATGCCGCCTTTGGATGAGGCATAAGCCACTTGGCCGATTTGGCCGTCCTGCGCGGAGACTGATGCCGTGTTCAAGATCACGCCGCGTTCGCCGTCGGGCTCTGTGGGGTCAAGCGCCATCATGCCTGCCGCTGATTGCGACGCGCAGAGGAAAGAGCCGATCAGGTTGATATTGATGATGCGCACAAAGGCCGCCGCGTCATGGGCGTTAATCGCGCCTGTATCGCGTTTGCGCGACGCGGTTTTCATGCCGAGCGCTACGCCTGCGCAGTTAATCATGATGCGTTCCTGGCCATTTGCGGCGCGGACGGTTTTAAATCCAGCCGTGACACTTTCTAGGTCAGAGACGTCAACCTTGGCAAAGGCGCCGCCAATGTCCTTGGCGACGGCTTCGCCTCTTTCGGTGTTTACGTCAAAAATTCCGACTTTTACGCCTTGCGCCGCGAGGACACGGGCTGTGCCTTCACCAAGACCAGACGCACCGCCAGTGACAACGGCTGCAATATCAGATGATAATTTCATGGGGTTCTCCTGTAAATTTGCCAGCTATATCTGCGAAATATGGCTTATTAGCAATATTCAATATTTGAATATCTAGTTTCTTGACGTCGCGGCCCCTCTAAGAGAGGATGCGCGGATGCGATCTACCCTTTTTAATGTTCTATTTTACGCAGGCACATTCGTTTTTGCGCTCATCTGTGTGCTGCTGTCTATACTGCCAGGGCGCAAAGCCTTGATGGTTGGGCTGTCGACTTACACGCGCAGCATGAAATGGCTTATGCGCCATGTGGCGGGGATTAAGATCACTGTGACGGGGCAGGAACATATCCCCAAAGAGGGCGCGATTATTATCGCCGCCAAACACCAAAGCTATGGTGACGGTATTGTCACATTTTCTGAATTTCATGATCTGTCATTCGTGACGGGCGATCACTTAGAGAAGTTCTGGCTGCTCAAGAAAATCCTCGGCAAGATGAATGCGGTGGTGATCGATAGCTGCGGCGGCGTTGATGCGCGCGAGAAAATGGCAGAGACATCGGCGGTGGTGCGCGAGCAAGGCCGCCGTATTTTGATCTACCCTGAGGGGCATCTGTCAAAAATTGGAACGCAGCATAGATACCGCAAAGGCGTGTTTCATCTCTATAAGGATTTCGGCTGTCCCGTTGTGCCTGTGGCGACGAATTTGGGGCAGCGTTGGGATCAAAACAGTTGGACCAAACATCGAGGCGCAGCGGCGCAAGAGTTTTTGGAACCGATCATGCCAGGTCTCGAAAAAGATGAGTTCATGGCAGAGCTAGAACGCCGGATTGAAACACGCTCGATTGAAATGCTTGATATGGAAAACTTGGGCGCGCTGGATCCTGCCAATATCGGCAAGACAGTCGAAAACGAAGTGGCGCTGGCGAAACGTTTGGAACGCGAAGCCGAAGAAAACACGGCTACAAATGGGGAAACATCATGAGCGCAAAATTAGCGGGTAAACTCTTTACCCAAAAACGTTTCCTGCCATTGTTTGTATTGTTCCAAGCGGGTACATTTAACGATAACGCGCTAAAGCAAGCGCTCATCGGCCTCGTCACCTATGCGGGCCTCATCATTTTTTCAGGCATGGAACCGAAAGAAGCCGTTCCGATTGCCGCGCTTTTCTTCACCATGCCATTTCTTATTCTCTGCGCGATATCAGGGCAGATCGCCGATAAATTTGATCGCGGTTTGATCCTAAAGGTGATTAAGCGCGTGGAAGTGTTTATTATGATTTTGGCGGCGGTAGGGTTTTGGTTCACAAGCGCGCCAATCCTCTGCGCCGCGCTCGCGCTCATGGGCGCGCAGTCGTCCTTTTTAGGGCCGACGAAAAATGCTGTTTTGCCCTATTGGCTTAAAGATGATGAGCTGATTACCGCCAATGGATTACTTTCGGGTTTTCAGTTCTTTATGCTACTGCTGGGGCAAGTGTTTGGCCTGTTGCTCGTGTTGGCGGCCTTGCCAGATGGCGGCTATTTTAACGGCCTGATAACTGGCCCGCGCCTGCTCGCGATTATCCTGTTGGTATTGGCATTCATTGGCTGGATAGCGGGCGAAAACGTCCCGCCCGCGCCTGCGCCAATGCCTGATTTGAAAGTGGATTATAACCCGATCACAGCGACATTTAAGGTCTTGAAATTTGCGTGGCAGGACAAGCCCGTTTTTCGTCCGCTTCTGGGGATTGCGTGGTTCTACGGCCTCTCCGCGATTTTTATCACGGCCTTCCCAAGTTATGTGAAAGACGTTTTGGGCTTTGACCAAAATGTTCTCACCGCGATTTTGGCAGGATCGACTGTGGGCATATTGGTCGGTGCGCTTTTGTGCGTTGCCTTGGCGAAGGGCAAAGAGGCGATGGGGTTGGTGACGATCGGTATTATCGGCATCGCGCTGTTCTCGCTCGATATTTGTTTCAACACTGTCAAATTCCAAGGCGAAGGCCTCGGCACGCTCTCGGACTTTTTCGCGACGCCAGGGTCGAAACGGCTTTATATTGATATCGTCGGAGCCTCCATGTGTAACGGACTTTTCCTTGTCCCGCTCCAAGCGATGGCGCAAATCCGATCTGATGATACACGCCGCGCGCGCCTGATGGCGGGTGGTGCTGTGATGTATAATTTTGCGGTGAATTTTTTCACCTTCGCCCTCGTGTGGATGGGCGCGCAAAACCTGCCTGATAATTCCCCGTTTTGGGTGGTCGTCATCGTTAGCACTATTGTCGCTATCTATGCGGTCTACCGCTTCTTACAAATTCGGAACGAGACGAAAGCGGCATAGATGCGGGGCTATTTCGGGATAGGCGTTGAGGGGATTTCCAAAGCGGATAATTTGGGTGCGGTGCTGCGGACAGGCCATGCTTTCGGCGCGAGTTTCGCCTTTTCTATTGGCGCGACGAAAAATGCACTTGATGTTCGCAAGACGGATACGTCGCGCTCAACAGCGCACCTCCCTTATTATGATTGGGATGATTTCGGCAGTATGGTATTGCCCAAGGGCTGCGAATTGATAGGCGTGGAATTAACGGATGATGCCGTTGACCTCCCCGAATTTCGGCATGGCCTAAACTGCGCCTATATTTTAGGGCCGGAGAAGGGGGAGCTGTCCCCGCAGGTGCAAGAGGCCTGCGCGGCGATTGTGAAAATCCCGACGAAGTTTTGCATCAACGTTAGCCTCGCGGCGGCGCTTACGCTCTATGATCGCGAGATTTATTTTGGCGGCTATAAGAGCCGCCCGCTCGCCTCCAACCTTGCAGCACGTCAGCGACGAAAACCGAGCGCGCAGATTTAGGCATCAGGCTATACTGCCTTTTTAATGCCAAAATTTCTCAATATTAACGCGCTTTTAACGGCCATGCTGTGCAAAGGGGTAGCAGCAAAGCGAAGCGAGATGATATATGCGGTTTAATGTTTTAACTCGAATGGGCGCAGCCGCGTCTATAGTCGCAGCGACAACAACGCTATTGGTTGCTCCAGCTTTTGCGAGCGAGCCTAAGCTAGCCGGTAAGCATGGCGATTGGTCGGCCTATACGCGTATCGATGGGTCCGAGAAAATTTGCTATGTTCTCGCGACGCCGCGTTCTAAATTGCCGAAATCTGTGCGGCATGGCGATATTTATTTCATGGTCGCCAATTGGCGCTCCGGCCAAGCCAGTGAGCAGCCGAGCCTTTTGACAGGCTATCCGCTTCATGAAGATAATGGACCGCAAGTTCGTGTCGGGAATGCTAAGATAAATATGTTTGTCGACCAAAATGAGGCTTTTATTGAAGATGGTGACAATGAAGTAAGACTTGTGCGCAGTATGCGAAAAGGTTCGACCATGAAGGTCTCGGCCGTTTCAAAGCGCGGTACTAACGTGACATATGAGTTCTCGCTAAAAGGTATCACAGCGGCACTCAAAAAAGCTAAACAAAGCTGCGCATAAAGCGACCCTTACCTCCGAACTTGTTTATGGGCACTATATTTGATACAAGCAGATATAAGGAGATCGGTATGACACATAAATTAATGAAGACTGTACTTGTTACAGGTTGCGCGGCGATGATGGCATTTGGCGCATCAGCAATGGAAAATGGCACGAAAACAGCAAATGCTGATTCCACTATGACAGCGAATTCCACGGCAGAGCTTAAGAAAAAATATGATGGCAAACATATTGATAGTCTCCCCGAAGTGGAAGAGTCGACCAAAGCTGTCGATAATCCAGACCGTGTTGTTTGTAAAAAAATCACGAAATTAGGGTCACGCCTTAAGAAAAGAAAAGTTTGTGCCACGAAAAAAGAGTGGGACCGTATGAAAGATAATTCGGTGAATTCTATGCGATCTATGCAGTTGCGCCGACAGGGCGGCGACGGTTAGGCACCTGTATTATTTTAGTAGAAAAGCCCGCGAACATGCGGGTTTTTTTATGCGCAAATGGATGTCACAAAGCGTTTAATTTGATTCTCATTCTTGCTAATGTGTTCCATATTTCGCATGGATGATTATGAAATACCTTACATTTACATTTTTACTGATTTTGAGCTCCTTCACTAGCGAACGAGTCATGGCCCAAAGTTACTCTGCGGAAGAGATAATTCAAGCGGGTGACATGCTTGTTGTCGAGATTGCACGCGTAGAAAGCTTAAGTGGTTCCTATGATGTAAATACTATTGGCTTTGTCGTTTTTCCATTGATTGGCGCGGTAGATACACGCGGGCAAACACCTTATAGCATGGCAAAAAAACTGATGGATTTGTATGGGAAAGACTATCTACAAGATCCATATATTCGAGTTTCGCTCGTCAAATCGATTTCTGAAACTGTTCGAAAAGAATTGAACAAAAACCTGAATTTTCCTCAAGATGAAGATCTAACTTCTACACAAAATATACAAAAAGACGTGGTGAAGACAAATGTGGTCGTAAGGAATGATGATATGCATACTCCATTGCTTGATGCGATTTTCGCAATGGCCCCGCCCACAGGAATATTAAATCGTGAATCTCCGTAATTTATGGGTTTAGTTGCAATTACATTCCCAAAACTGGCGGGGTGAAATTTTAGTTCAATGGGAGTTTGAGTATTAACCTCAATGCGCATGAAATTGTAACAATACGTGTTGGTTTGTGCCTTTGATGTCTTTTTATTCACTCGCTATCTTGTTTGCTCGTGCGTATGAAACGTCAAATGTTTCCATCGTAATGGTGTGTTAAAAGGCAAAATATGACCATACAATTTATTGACTTAGCAGCACAACAAGAACGTCTTCGTACAGAAATAGAAACTGGAATTGCTAAAGTTTTGGCGCATGGCCGTTATGTGTTTGGTCCTGAAATTGTCGAACTCGAAGATAAGCTCGCGGGGTTTAGTCAAGCGGATCATGCTATTGCCTGTGCTAATGGTACGGATGCACTTGTATTGTCTATGATGGCAATAGGTGTGGGGCCAGGGGATGCTGTTTTTTGCCCATCCTTTACATTTTGTGCGACGGCTGAAAGCGTTGCTTTATTGGGTGCAAAACCAGTATTTGTGGATATTGATAGAGAGACTTACAACCTCGACCCTGAAAGCCTGAAACAGGCTATTGCGGACATAAAACGAGGTGGCGAATTGACACCCAAAGCTATTATAGCCGTAGATCTTTTCGGACAGGCCGCGAATTACCCGGCAATTTTCGAAATTTCAAAACATGAAAATATCAAGCTTATTGCTGACTCCGCTCAAGGGTTTGGTTCAACGATAAACGGAAACCATCCAAGTCATTGGGCGGATTTTGTGACGGTGAGTTTTTTCCCCGCGAAACCTTTAGGTTGCTATGGTGACGGGGGAGCCATTTTAACTAATGATGCGACTGCGGCGCATTTGTTAAAATCCCTGCGTATGCATGGCGCAGGCGA
>JBMYWT010000092.1:0-10360 GCA_049607665.1 Maricaulaceae bacterium | reverse complement strand
TGCATCCGATCATGGCGGCGGTGCTCTTGCCGATGGAATTTATTACGCCTGAAGATTGGGAGCTACCGCGCGGAATGTACGAAGGCGTGCGCACACCCGAAGGCTACCACGCCCGCTTGAAAAACGCGATTGCGGCCCACACAGGTGACGGCCCATTCTTTACCTGGGGCTGGCATCCACTCTGGCATGGCGATATTACGCGCGCGGATTTAAACGATATTAGCACAGAATTGCCGCTGTTTATCTGGCACCGATCATTCCATGAAATTGTGATGAATGATGCGGCGCTGGCGGTTATCGGATTATCAAATGAGACCGATTTCGACGCGGCCCTCGCGGAGATGAAAGCTGACCCGCATCATGCCAGTTTTGATAAAGGCTGGGTGTCGGAATCTGCGGCTGGCGTCGCGATTGCGCGCCTTGCGCCGACGCTCCTCTCGCCCAAACATTTGAACACGGGCTTCACTCAACTCAAAGGCATGATCCGCGCATCAGGCGTCACAACCATAGCTGATATGGCGACGGGCATCTTCGCTGACTTTGACACAGAAACAGGCCTGATGGCGATGGCGTTTGAAACGGGCGACACGCCTGTACGCGCGATGCTCGTGCCTGTGGCGCATAATATGGCCATGCGCGAAGGCTCTGTTGAGGCCGCGCTTGCCAAGATAAATATACGCAAAACAAACTGGCCCTATACACGTTTGTTTTTAGGAAACCGCGTGAAACTGCTATCCGACGGCGCGTTTTTCTCACAATATATGCAGATGAACGCCCCTGGATATTCAGACGGTCATGAGGGCAAATGGATTACGCCACCTGAAGGTCTTCGCCGCTTTGCCATGGCCTTTTGGGAGGCGGGTTACAGCGTCCATACCCATGTAAACGGCGACAAAGGAGTGGACGTTGTTTTGGATATGCTCGAAGGTTTACGAGAGAGCGGAACGGCGCCTGATCAACGGTTCATCCTTGAACATTTAGGGTATTCAACGGAGGTACAAAACGAACGCATCGCAGAGCTTGGCGCGGCGGTTTCTGCGCAACCAAATTACCTTTATGTCCTCAGCGATCTTTACGCCAAGCACGGATTGGGACCGGAACGCGCGCACGCCATGAACCGCCTTGGGAGCCTTGAAGCCAAAGGCGTTCCCGTCGCCCTGCATTCAGACACAACCATGGCGCCCGTCGATCCGCTCTTTCTAGCCTGGATTGCCGCCAATCGCGAGAACATTGAAGGCGACGTGGTCCGCCCCGATGAGCGCCTCTCGCTAGACGCAGCCCTGCGAAGCATCACAATAGACGCCGCCTACGCCATCGGCCAAGAGGCGGAGATTGGTTCTATTGCGGTAGGTAAACGCGCAGATTTTACCGTGCTAAAAACGGATCCGCATGAGGTCGGCGCAGCAGGATTACGGGACATCGAGATTGCGGGCGTTGTATTTGGCGGAGAGACTTTCGTAAAGGAATAGCTGATTTAAACCGTATCGCCTGCTTCCATCGCTTTGAGGAAACGCGCGGCATCGGATTTAACCGCTTCGACTTTTTCGCTGCTCATTTTACCAAGCGTGCGATAGGTCATTCCCATACGCGGATTACCCGAAAATGCCTCCGCGTGTTCAATCACGAAATTCCAATAGAGATAATTAAACGGGCACGCTTCGGGGCCGTTTTTCTTGGCGGGTTTATAGGAACATGACCCGCAATAGTTCGACATTTTATTGATATAAGACCCGCTCGCCGCGTAAGGTTTTGACCCCAAAACCCCGCCATCCGCGTGCAGTACCATGCCCGACACATTGGGCAGTTCAACCCATTCATAGGCGTCGGCGTAAACCAGATGATACCAGTCATTGACCTCATCAGGGCGTAGTCCCGCCAGCAATGCAAAGTTCCCCAGCACCATCAGGCGCTGTATGTGATGGGCGTAGGCATTCCCTTTGGTTTCTTTCACGCATTGGGCCATGCAGTTCATTTTCGTCATCGCGCCCCAGTAGAGCGGCGGTAGGGCGCGCTCCGCATTCAGGTAATTGCGCTCTCGATATTCGGGCATAAAGAGATCATAAATTCCCTTCACATATTCTCGCCAGCCTAGGATTTGACGAATAAAGCCTTCGACGGCGTTGAGCGGCGCAGCGTTGTTATAATAGGCCTCTTCCGCCGCGCGGATACACTCCATAGGTTCCAGCAATCCGCAGTTGATATAATGACTGATATGGCTGTGGTACATCCACGGCTCATTCATCAACATAGCGTCTTGATAGGTTCCAAATAGCGGCAAGCGTTCTGTGATGAAATGAGCCAAAACCGCCAGCGCACCTTCGCGCGTCACGGCGAAATGAAATGGCTCTATGTCGCCAAAATGATCGGGGAAACGCGCCGCGATATCCACCATTAATTCACGGGTGATGTCGTCAGGCGCGTCCATAAAAGGCTTAGGCACATTCAAGCCCTTTTTCGGCGATTTACGATTGTCTTTGTCATAATTCCACGCGCCGCCAACGGGCTGATCGCCGTCCATCAGGATGTTATATTTACGGCGCAGCACGCGGTAGAAATACTCCATCCGCAGCTGCTTGCGGCCTTCCGCCCACTCCGCAAAGTCTTCGCGGCTACAGAGGAAACGCTCATCGGCGCGTATCTCGACAGGGATGCCATAAGTCGCTTCCCAGCCTTGAACCACTTCGCGCACACGATGTTCAGACGGCTCCGTCACAATTATGTTGTCAGGTTTTAGATCGGCAATCGCGCGAGCCAGCTCGCTGTCAAAACTCTGTGTATTCTCGGCATCATTCAGCCGCACATAGCGCAGATTATACCCTGCCTCCCGCAGCTCTTGCGCGAAGTGGCGCATGGCCGAGAGGATGAAAACGAGCTTCTTTTTATGGTGTTTAACCGCCCGTGCTTCGCCCTCAACCTCGCACATAAAAATCACGTCGCGAGTTTTATCAAACCCCTTAAGCGAGCTGATATTCAGGCCGAGTTGATCTCCAAACAGGAAGACAAGATTCATATGCGCACATGCCTTCCCATAATGAAATGCCCTTAAAGCAGCGCGATCAGCTTACCTTTTTCAGCCTTATATTCGGCTTCGTCGATCAGTTCGTTTTCAAACATCACCTTGAGCTTTTTAAGCTTGGCCATGATGTCTTCTTCGGACATCTCAGCGCCCGTGTTTGCGGCTGGCGCGGCGGCTGGTGCTGGTGCCGCAGTTGGCGCCATCGACCCGTCCAACCGCTCACCCGCAGGCATGTGTTTGAGGATGAGCTCTGTGATCTCGTTATAACCTCTGATGTTGGAATAATCGATTGGCTTTTGTTCTTTGACGTTCACCATTGTTGGCCCTGCGCCTTGCTCCAAGAGGAAACGCACAATATCAATCTTACCATTAGAGGCTGCATAATGAAGCGGCGTGTTCTCTGAATCGTCTTGAATATTGATATTCGCGCCCTTTTCCACAAGCAGCTTGACCATATATAAATGACCGTTTTTCACTGCCATATGAAGCAGGCTTTCTCCGCCATAGGTGTATTGCCCAGAGAGCGTAAAGGCACTCGTCATAGACAAGCTCGTCGCCGTTTCAACCCAATCGAGATAGCCGCTCATAGAATCCGTAGAGCCGCTGCTTGGGAGAGTATAATTCACGTCCAATCCTTTTTCGAGGAACAGCTCAACCAGTTCTTTTTGGTTATTCCCGCAGACATAATAGACGGGCGACATGCCTTCGGAATTGGTGATGAAGACATCGGCGTCATGCTCGACAAGGCATTTCACTAGCATACGGTTGCGGTCTTCGCAGGCCATCAACAGCGCCGTATCGCCATTGCTTTTCGGCAGATCAACTTCCGCGCCATTCTCTAGCAACAATTTCGTAAGCGGCAGATTTTTATTTTTTACCGCCATGTGAAGCGGCGCAACGCCGTCCTTCGTTAGCGCGCCAACATCCGCGCCAGCCTCGATGAGCTTTTCCGCCACAGGCTTCTTGCGGTTGACCACGGCATACATAAGCGGCGTCGCGCTATCATTATTTTCAATGTCAACATCCATGCCCAGATCGAGTAATTTTTGGCTCAGTTCGATTTGTCCCTTGCCCGCCGCAATGTGCAAAAGGCTACTGCCTTGGTAGTCTTTAATGTCGATATTCGCGCCGGCCTCAAGCAGGATTAGCCCCGTGCTTTTTTGATTTTGCAGAAAGGAAAAGTAGAGCGGCGTTTCGCCATTATGATCTTCATAATCGATCTCTGCGCCCATACCGATCAGTTTGGTTGTGACATCAGCATAACCACGGTGCGCCGCATAATGCAGCGCCGTGCGCCCTCGCTCATCTTTATAATTCACATCCGCGACTTCGCTATCGAGCAGAAGTTCAGCGATTTTACGTTTTCCAGCTTCACAAGCTTGTACAAAAGAAAGTGTCATAGCGGCCTCTACATCGTGGACTTGAGCATGATCTCAAGCCCTTTGCTTTTTAAGTTATCATCCTGCGCCAAATCAATCGGCGATTTGTCTTCGTCATTTTTATGGCCCGCATCTACGCCAGCCTTAAGGAGCATTTTAACCTTGCGGTAGAACTCTTTGGCTTTCATTTGATCGAAGTTTAAATTCTCAGCGCAAACTTTATGCAACCAGTTATTCCCGCGATTATCAATCATCGAGGCGTCAAAACTATCAAGGCCGATGACCATTTGTAGAACATCGCATTTCTTAAGCGCGATCTTATCGGCGGGCGTCATCGCTTTGCCGTAACCGTCCACGGTTTCCTCGAGCAAATCGCCGCCATGTTCAATCAGTAGCGCGAGCATTTTCGTGGAGCTTTCCCCCATGAAAGAGCTTTCGCAATGTTGCATCATCAAAGACTGATCTTGTTTATTGCGCATATCAAAACGCGGCGGCTCATACTCCGCCATTTGCGCGAAAATCTCTGTGTCCATAAGATTGAAACAGGCAATGTGGTAAGGCGTTTCGCCTTTGTTATCCTGCACATTAATCTCTGCGCCATTATCGATCAGGAGCTGAATGAGCTCTTTATTCTTGGACGATACAGCGCCGAATAAAACCGTTTGCCCAACGATGTTTTTTTGGTTCACGTCAAGGCCGTGATTGATTAGGCTCTCGGCCGTTGCCGCGTCTTTCACGCCAAAGAGGTAGTTTTGCTCTTTCATATCAACGCGGTTGATATCGCAGCCGCCATTTATAAGGCATTCAATCACGCGCGGATCGGCTTTCTTTTCAATCGCCAGACCCAGCCATGTTTTACCCTGTAAATCATCATCAATATTATCAACATTAGAGATTTGAGATTCGAGAAATTCAATCAAAGCATCCGATGGATTAGGCTTTAGGAATTCCATGAACACCGTATTGTCAAAACGGTCATACTCGAACACATCCAGAGAGACGATCTCTTTGTCAAAGATATCCGCGAGTAGGTCAAATTTCTCGGCGCGGATGATTTTATCAATCGCTTGACGCCCCATGAAACCATCCAAATCCCAATCGGCCCCGCCCGATAAAAGCTTATGCGCTTCGTCGAGATCATTTTTTGAAATGGCGTCTTTAATACTGTCCATGAGAGTTACCTGTTTTGTGATGAAGTTTTTAAATATGAGTAGAAGATTATGTCGTTACAGTTTGGAAAATAATATTAATTTCATCAAATAAAATCGAAATATATTTTACTGCTTTGGCATATCATTTAAAGAAAATACTTTATTGTGAGAGCTGTTTCTCTGCCTTCTTCGCAACGCGTTTTTCTTGGGCTATACGCTGAGATCGGCGCGCTAGAGCATTTGAAAACATAAAAGCAGCAGCTAATACGATCAGAGATGAAACGGCAAGTCCGATGGCCCAAAGCATTTGTGATCCAAACATAATCTCTGACAAGGTTCCAATATCGCTACGGTGAGTCGATCCCCCAACATTGGCGCGTGACATAAAGAAGTAATCAAAGCCGGCCACAGCGTTCAAACAAAACGAGATCGCTATGAAATGCGCGGCAAGGAAAGCGAGCGCGTCAGGCCCTCTAAGCACAATCGCGCCAATAACCATAGCCGCAATAGCAACACTGCTGGAGGTAAATAGGCTCCCTGACCAAAACACCAAGGTTGCAACAAGGCCTATGAAAATTATGGTTAAAGCCAGACGGTATAAGTTAAATCCGCGCGTTAAAATTAGCATTAACGCCCCCGCTATTGTGGGCCCCATAAGTCCCCCTAAAATAACAATCGAATATTGCTTATCCCCGCTCACTAGAGTTTGCGCGAGACCCGATAGATCTGGCATTATTTCTAAGTGCTCAAACCCCCCGCCCGTCAGCAGAGCTCCAAGGCCGTGACCGAGCTCATGCGCCCACGTTGTCAAGAATTGAAACGGCGCGCCGAGAATAGGCACTTGTAGCACAGCCCAAATCACCAAAGCCAACGACCAAAAGAGTGTTGCGCTCAGCTGACGCGGCCGCGCTATTAAAAATTTCCAAATCTTTAGAATATGATATCTCCCCCCACAGGATTTCTCGGTTCCTTTGCAATATTAAGACCTTAACGTCAAAGTCATTTTACATCTTTAAGCGATATTATTCCTGTGCGAATGCCAACGTATGCAGCATTGTTCGGGCCGATCACAACGGGCGCGGTGACGGAAGAGTATTTATCCCAAAACCCGCCAGAGCCTTTACCGATCAAGCGGTCCCATAAAACTTCGCCCGTTTCATAATCCATCGCCGTCATATACCAACCGCCCGTCTTTGCGCCTTCAAAGGGGAGCTTGAAGGTGTAGACATAAACAAGGCCCGTCGCGGTCGAGAGGCGCGGTAGGGATTGTGATTGCATCTCGCTCTCCCAAACGGTTGTGCATCCGTCGCGCGTATCGTTCACGTCAACGCGTGTCACGCCAGGCGCGGTTTCTAGGGCATTGCCGTTGTAATCATGGCCAAAATCATTCTGCACGATCAGGGCGTTGCGATAAGATACAAGTGAGTTTTCCGTTGCGCTAGCGCCCGCCTTAAAGATCGGCTCTTTGCAAATTTCGCGCGGGCCTTCTATGTCACGGCCGCGTTTATAAACGACGATATTCGTCTGCGGGCTGCCGTCATCGGCGATAGACACCAGATCATCCCCTATCAATGTCGGAGACGTCCCTGAGCCGTGTGAGAGCGTCCCGACTTTTTGCGCGCTCCCCCGCTCATAGTTTTCGCGCCAAACGACGCGCGGCTTTCGCGTTTCGGGGTCAATGTCGAACATATAAAGTGCATGGGTCGACACCATATAAACGCCGTCTTTATCAACCGCGAAAGAGTTCTGCACGATCTCGCCCTCTTCGGGCAGGTCAAACAGATGGAAACTACCATCGGCCTTGTCGCGACAACCAATTACGCCGCCCGTTGTCACGAACCACAAATTCCCGCTCCAATCGGGCATGACGTCATGAATATTTGCGCCTTCAGGCAAAAGATCGCCAAGGTCATATTGCTCGGCAATGATCCATTTTGGCTTCTCGCCGCTCTCATCGAGATCGAAGATTTTGATCGTGTTATCATTAGGCGCGATGATCGGACGGTTTTGCGCGTCCAGATGAAAATAGGCTCCGCCGCTATTATCACGACTGCTCTTTTTCGGCATCTCATAGCTGGCGAGGGTTTCCAATGTTTCGGGATCAATTAAATAGAGCATGACGCGCCGCAAGTTCAGGGCCACGGTAATAATACGCCCCTTATCATCAAAGGAAATATTCGGCGGGATCCCTATGACATGCCCGAGCGAGCGGTGCTTAGCGACAGTCCGGTGCCCCAAAGGCCCCGCATAATCACTGACGTCCGTATTATAACTACCTGCGTGCATGCCGCTACGTTGTGGTTCCGCCAGCAGTGGGTGGGCAGGCGTATCCGTTGGCGGCAAAGGCCGCGCGGCAACGGCGTCACCGATTGCGGCAGGGACTTTGTTCTTCGGCATTTTGGAGTAGGCCGCGAAAGCGACGCCCGCGATAACGAGCAGGCTTGGGATCAGAATACGTTTTTTCATCAGGAAGCCTTTGTGGTTTTCGTTTTTACTTTGGCAATTTTCACAGGCACGCCATGCACCACGGCATTCCCCGTCAGCTCATCCATAATGCGGTGATCGGTAATGTCGTTCAGGCTCGCGCCCGCATGGGCATTGGCAACGCGTTGGCGTGTGCCTTTGCGGTTATGGCCCCACGCATGAGGCATACAAATCACGCCTGGCATGACGTCATCGGTGATAACAATAGGGACTTCTATGCTCCCAACAGCGGAGGTCACGCTGGCAATATCGCCATCTTTTATTTTGCGCGACTTGGCATCTTTGGGGTTCACAAAGAGCGTACAGGTCGGGGGCCCCTTCACGAGGCGTTTGCTGTGATGCATCCACCCCAGCGTGCGTTCCGTCAGGCGGCTGATGATAAGAAGATCATATTCCTTTTGGTCATAATCAATTTCGCCGTCAAACCAGCGCGATTTCAAGCGCGGCAGATCGGCAAGGATCACTTCGGGCGCGGCGTCGATCATTTTGTCTTCGGTGAATAAATGCTCAGGCAGGCGGCGCTCAGGCTCGCCCAGATAAACACCGTGCGGATTATCTTTGAGCGTCTTTAGCGTCAGTCCCTTTTTAAACGGGTTTAATCCGGGGCCGTAATGTCCAAAACGCAGGCCCAGTCCGATAATCATTTCAACCGTCGCGAACTTCGCGAGCAGGCTTAGTGTCCGCGCCTTTATGTTCGCAAATGGCCCTTTGGCTTTCTTAATCGCCCAGCGCGAGAGGACATCGCGCATGATCTCAAAATCGGAATAGCCGGGGGCTTCAGGCTCAAATAATTTCGGATTATAGGCCGCCCAATTAATCGTGTCATAGGTATGATAAAACATATCATAATGGCTTTTTTCAAACGGCCCGATAGGCGGTAGAATGATGCTCGCATGACGCGTGGTTTCATTAATATAGGGGTCAATGGCGACCATAAAGTCCAGCTCATCCATCGCCTCTTCGAACAGTTTCCCATTCGGCATAGAGAGCGCGCCATTGCCGCCAATCGCCACGAGGCCGCGTATTTTACCCTCGCCCGGCGTCATGATTTCCTCGGCCAGCACAGAGACGGGCAGTTCATGGGCGAACTCTTTGCGCCCGCTAACGCGGCTACGGTAGGTGTCGTAGCTGCCGCGCGTCGCTTTGATGGCAGTGAAGGTATCGACCGCTGTCGTCGGGAACATCATGCCGCCCGGTTCGTCGAAATTGGCGGTGATAAGGTTCATCACCATCATCAGCCAATTACATAGACCGCCAAAGGTCTGCATAGAAAGTCCCGTCCGTCCGTAACAAACCGCCGTCGGCGCGGTGGCAAATTCTACGGCGATGCGTTCAATATCGGCTTCAGAAATGCCCGTGATTTTCGCAATGCGGAGGAGATCAAATTCTTCAATCGCAGGTTCGATCTTCTCCCAATTTTTAATATGCGGCCCGAGGCGACCTTTATCGGCAAGGCCCTTGGCGAAGATCGTTTTAATCAGGCCGATCAGCAAGAGCGCGTCCGTCGCGGGTTTAATGAAATGATGCTCACTGCAATGTTTCGCGCTCTCTGTGCGGCGCGGATCGATCAAGACAACCTTACCGCCGCGCGCTTGAATGCCTTCCAGTTTTTTGTAGGTATTCGCTCCCGTCGACATCATCGCGCCATTGGAAACTTTGGGGTTGGAGCCAAGCAGGAGGAAATAATCCGTCTTGTCGATGTTTGGCACAGTCGCCATAAATTGATGGCCGAGCATGAAATACCAGACGAAATTATGCGGCTGCTGATCCACCGTTGACCCCGTAAAGGTGTTTTGCGTATTAGAGATTTGGCGCAGCGGATGCACGGTCAGAAGCGCGCCAATATTATGCGCCGTGCTACGGCCCTGATAGGTCGCGACGGCATTATCACCATAATCTTTTTGAATGCGCGCAAGCTGCGAGGCGGTTTCTTCAAACGCCTCTTCCCAGCTTATTTCAACAAATTCGCCGTTCACTTTTTTCACGGGGCGGCGCAGGCGGTCTGGGTCGGTATGGATATCTTGAAGGCCGATAGCTTTGGGGCAGATATTACCCTTGCTCAAAACGTGATCGGGATCGCCCTTAATTGAGAGGATATTTTCGCCGTCATGCTCAACCGCGATACCGCACATCGTCTCGCATAGATGACAGGTTCTAAAATGTGTCTGTGTTTCCGTAACGGCCGTCATAAATCTCTCCCCGCCCAGATTTACCTAGGCGAAACCAGTTTACATGAGCAAAAAGAGATTAAAAGCTCTTTCCGAACGGCGTTCGGTAATATCGGCGCAACACATAAAGCGCCGATAAAATATTAGCCTGCAGCGCCCAAA
>JBMYWT010000091.1:0-10534 GCA_049607665.1 Maricaulaceae bacterium | reverse complement strand
TCGAAAGATCAACATGACAAAATTTTCTCTAAAATCTTACGCCATAATTCCGCTTATTGCCTTAAGCACAGCCCTCACCGCTTGCGGCGGCGGAGGCAATAGCAGCAACAGCAGCGGATCCAATCCGCCGCCCGTTGTCGTCACGCCCCCCGCCCCGCAGCCTGTACGTTATGTAGACCAAGTCTTTACCTCCGTTGATCTGGAATCCGGCGTTGTCTTTGGCTCTGGCGCGCGCGCAAATGGCCAGTCTGAAACGCTAAGCATGGAGATATTCACACCCCAAGGCGATACAGAAACCAATCGTCCCGTTATCATCCTCGCCTTTGGCGGCGGCTTTGTGTCGGGGACGCGGTTTAACCCGGGCGTGCAGCTCGTGGCGCAGGATTTCGCGCGGCGTGGATATGTGACCGCCTCTATTGATTACCGCCTCTTCGAAGGCTTCCCGACCAATCAGGCCGAAGTTGAGATTGGTATCATCAAAGCGATGCATGACATGAAGGCGGCGGTACGTTTCTTCCGCGAAGACGCCATAGGCGCGAATATTTACGGCACACGCAGCGATATGATTATTGTCGGCGGGATTTCTGCGGGTGGGATTACAGCCAGCTTTACCGGCGCGCTTGACGCCCAAGACGGCGTAGCTCCAGAGGTTCAAACCTTCCTCGATCAGACCAATGGATTTGACGGCCAAAGCAGCAGCAATCTCTCTGTGTCATCCGATGTGCAAGGCATCTTTAGCATCTCTGGCGCGGTCACAGACTTCCTCTGGATCGACGCCGATACGGCTCCGATTTATGCCGCGCATGAAGAATTTGATACGGTTGTGCCCTGCCGTGCGGGCCTTACATCAGATGGCGTTATGTTGGCGGGCGGCTGCGATATGTTCGACCGCGCGCAAAGCTTTAACGTGCCCTCACAGCTCTACCTCGTAGAAGGCTCTGACGGCCACGTAGGTTTCACCTCCGCCCAATTCCAAGAGTTCTTCAACGAAGCCGCCGTATTTTTCGAAGCATTGGTTCCTTAAAAAATCAACTTAAAATCGTCCTTGCAAAATTCTTTTTTAAATTGCACTTAAAACAATAGTGCAACTTAAGAAGGAATAAATATGACGAATAATTATTACAACTTAAACCCAAAAGAAGATTCGCAGTTTTTTGTGGATAGAGAAAAAGAAGAAAAGGATCTTCTTGAACGTATCTCGAAATGTTTCAATCAAAATGGAAAAGGCTGTGTAGTTGTAAGCGGGTCACCGGGTTGTGGAAAATCGATATTAGTAAATTTCTTAAATAACAGAATAAATGATGGTGAGTATGACAACGATATTGGTTACAGATCAATAATTGTAGATTTGAACTATTACGCCAAAACCAATTTCAGAGGACGGGATAGGTCCTTGACACCGCATGAATATGTCTCTTTTTTTGCGGCATTTGAAATGAAAATTCGGTCAATCCCCCATACATCATTAGAGTACCCTTCCAACAATGGTGATATAAATAAAAACAAGCAAATTAATAAACTTGTTGAAGACTTTCAATCTACCACAAGGCAAGGTATTAGTAACTTTCAATTAAAGAGAAATAAGTGGCGCGATGAAGATTTTGATACCTTAAAAAGATTAATTGAAGATCATTTATTACCGCTGTGCAATAACATAAAAAATAAAACAGTTATTTTTTTTGATAATATTGATTTTATAGCAGCATCCGATCAACATTTATTTACTGAAATGTTTGGTAAAATATGCATTCATTGTAAGAATATAGTTTGTGTGTTTACAGCGAGACCACTTAGCACAGCCTTGGTAAGTTATACTTTTAGAGACGTATTAACACATAACATTGGAGATATTTTCCCTGTAAAGGAATTGAACGTTGAAACAGTAATTAACTCTAGGAACGTTTCAAACGTATGGAATTTAAAAGACAAACTTTCTGATTTATCCATTTTAAGCTTGCAGGGTTTGAGTTGTGGAAATTTGGAATTTTCTTTAAAGGTTGCAGAGAAATTAGATGAATCTCCTTTAATTAAAATCACCAACAAACGTGATTTATTCCGTTTTCTTTATTCAATACCAGGCTTAATGCCATTTCTCTTCAAAAAACTGAAAAGTCGCTCCGTAGTCCCAGAACTTTTTTGCGTATTACATAGTCTACCAAACGTAAAAAATATTGATGATGATTACATAAGTAAATTCAATGAAAACTGCAAAAAAATCTGGCGACCTGTGCAACCGACTGCGCATAAAGAATTTGTTGAGTACACCGAAGATGATATCAATTCATTTTTATTCGATGCAGTAGAAAACTATATGATCCGAAGGGTAACTTTTGACAGCAAAGAAGCTGCCGAGGCGATATACGATAATAAAGAACGTATGATTGGCGCTCATTGCTCACTAACATTGAGAGGTTTATTATTTATAGAAAACCTAGCTACACTTTCACAAATTAGCCCGAGTTTCGCCGATTATTCGTAAGCGATATGCCGTTCCCACTTTCGAATTTCAAAGAATGATTTGATACAGCGTGGGTGCGGCCACCTATATTAAAGTTATGGTAATGATTTTAAATATACCCTTAACAACAAAGCGGAGCATTGACGGGAGATGATTACAGTGAACGAACAAGAATTCACCTACGAACATTTCGACAATGCATCGTATTTACTCGCTGCACTTGGCTTAGGATATTTTCTGTTGGTTATGATTCCGACCATAAATGGGCCACTTGTCATAGCCTATTCAATCACCTGGCTTATATTTTTCATTTACAGCATTGCCCGTTTTACATCCTTCATTCGCCGTAACAGATCACTCACTCAGAAGGAACAAGGGCAAATTATCAAGCGTCACAGATATTCTCTAAAGTGGGGTTATCTTGTAATTCCGTTCTCTGTTTTTATTCCTTTTGTCTTCAGTCGTATTTATGACATGACGTTTGTCCAAATCATTGGAATTTTTGTCGTTACATTTATGCTTGTTTCAGTGTTCGGCATTCGGTTGTTTTTACGCAATCTCAAACTTCGCATAAAACCCTTGTCTTAAAGTTCCAAGGCAGAAGCTGGTCGATTTGGCTTTGTTTGTGCCCTTGGGCGATAGCTGTCAGGCTGTCTGAGAGATAGGCGTGCGGATTAATGCTATTGAGTTTACAGGTCTCGATCAGGGAAGCTAGCATGGCCCAGTTTTGCGCTCCGGCCTCATGCCCTGCAAAAAGCGCGTTCTTACGGCCAAGGGCAATGGGCCGTATGGTGCGCTCCACGGTGTTATTATCCATCTCGATGCGGCCGTCTTCAAGAAACAGGATAAGCCCGTCCCAATAGCGGGCGATATACTTAAGCGCAGCTCCGGTGGGTGATTTAGCAGAGACCTGCGAGCGAGCCTGATCCAACCATAGTTTAAAGGCCTCCATGAGCGGTTGTGTCTTCTGCTGTCTCTGTTCCAACCTCTCGGTGGCGCTCATGCCTCTGATGTCGGCTTCTATTTTGTAGCAGCTCGCTATCTGCTTGAGACCATTTTTTGCAAGAGGCGCGGTATTGTGCAGAGTCAGCTCATGTAGCTTACGCCGTGCATGGGCCCAGCAATAAGTAAGCACTATGGGTTTGCCGCCCATTTGAAGTCTTTTGGGATCCAGGAGGCGATTATAGCCTGCATAGCCGTCTACCTGTAAAACGCCGGTAAACCCCTTGAGTATATCCTCCGCATGTTGTCCCGAACGTCCTGGCGCATAGGTAAAGGCCACGCCCGGCGGAGAACCTCCGCCCCATGGCCCGTCATTGCGGGCTAGTGCCCAGAAATACCCTTTTTTGACCTTGCCCCGTCCAGGCTCCTGTACCGGGGCCGTGGTCTCGTCCATGAACAATTTTGTTGAGGTTTTAAGATCAGCCATGAGAGCGAGGTAAACAGGCTGCAGCTCAAACGCGGCGCGTCCCACCCAGCCTGCCAGTGTAGAGCGGTCTATGTGAACGTTTTGGCGGGCAAATATCTGTGACTGGCGATAGAGCGGTAAATGATCAGCATATTTACTGACAATCACACTTGCGATTGTGGCTTCTGTTGGCAGCCCGCCCGTAATGATATGCGGTTTTGCAGGCGCTTGCACAATGCCGTCCTCACAAGAGCGGCAGGCATATTTGGGGCGGCGTGTTTTAATCACGCGGAAGCTGGCAGGGATAACATCCAGACGTTCCGTCACATCCTCGCCTATGATATGACGATCAGTCCCGCAGGCGCATGTGGTATTGTCCGGTTCAATGATCTCTTCGATACGGGGCAGATGCTTGGGGAGTGAACCAAGATTGTTGTTACGTTTGTTGGCGCGGCGGGGGGCTGGCATTTTATCCGCTTCGCCTTCGGCTTCGACCAAAGCGGCCTGTGTCTCGATATCTTCAAGCGCAAATTCAAGTTGGTCCGCGTTGATCTTCTCGGACTTATACCCGAACATGGCTTGTTTGAACGCGGCAACAAGAGCTTCCAGCCGAGCATTCTGCTCCTGTTGGACCAGAATAATCGCCTTGAGCTTCTCCGTATCATCAGGAAGGTCAGTCGTTGAAATCATGGACGCATCTTAGCAAAAACGGGCGGTGCAGACGCGCCTAATCCACCGGATGATTCACTCTGCCGCAGCGGGCGGCAATACCTCCAGGGGTGTCACGCGCCGCCAATCCAGTCCGGCAAATAGCGCTTCAAACTGTGTAGAATCCACCCGTAAAACGCCGTCTGTAATGGTAGGCCATTTGAACACATGCTGTTCCAACCGCTTATAAGCCATCACCAGTCCCATGCCGTCCCAATAGATCATTTTGAGCCTATCAGCCCGTTTGGCCCGAAACACATAAACTGCGCCATTAAATGGGTTTTTCTTTAAATGGCTTTGTACAAGCGCCGCCAGACCGTCATGCCCCTTACGGAAGTCCACGGGCTTCACCGCAATGTAAATACGGACGCCATTCCCCGGGTGGATCATAAAGCTGCCGCGATCTCGCCAATGCGAGCTGCCGGAGTACTGCTATCCAAACGGATCGTTACGCCGTCTTTAATGATGTCGAGTGTGGCCGAGGCGGGAGGTAGGCTTTGCGGTTCAAGTTCAAGCGGCACAAACAGGGGCGTGTCATCCAGCACAGGCAAAATTAACTTGCCCTCCCTTGCTTGACGCCGCCAATCGGACAAATGACTGGGGATCAGATCATAGCGCCGTGCGACGTCACCAACCGTCGCTCCATCCATTAAACTCTCAGCCACAATCCGGGCCTTTACCTCACGCGGCCAGCGGCGCTTGCCTTTGGGAGATAATATCTCGTCCGGCCTCGTTCGTAGCTCCGTTGAAACTCCCATGGAGTAACTCCCATTCAAATATGAAAGTTGGGAGTCGCATATCGTGATTGTTATTGGAATGTGGGGCGGGAACACCGCTTACGATTATTCCACGCCAATAAGAGAATTCATTTTAAAATTAGAACCTCAACATTATAGTTACAGAAGTGAAACCAATGATTTATACCATACGTATGACAACTCAGTAGCCTTATAAAATGAAATGGACATTTTTAAATAAAATATACTCTGGCTATCTTCTATTAGCCAGTCTTATTAGCAACGCATTGTTAGTGAAAATCGTAAAAACCGATAATTTTTCTATGCTTCTTGATAATAACAGAAGTATGAAATTGTTAATTTTTGCTATCTTACTTTATCTAATTGGGTACAAAATACACTTTGTATCCTGTCCTGAAAAATTAAGAAAAATAACAAACTTTGAAGAATTTTTAAGTAAGCATAAAACATCTGTTAAAACAGGTTTTATGAAAGACAAAATTATAGATGCATACAATCTTAGCGAAAAAAAATATACAAAAAATAGTCATAAAATTGATATATTATATGCAGTCTTTACACACGACAACAACGACAAAAAGTTTTTTCAAGTTAGTATTTATTTACTAATTTTCACAGCTTTTTGTATATATACAATTATAGACTTACATTCTGTTTATGTACTTATAAAGAACCTAACTCAATAATCCCTTCGCCAAATCATCAAACCTTTTTATGTCCGTTAGTAGCGCTTCGAACTGATCCATGGGGATCATGTTGGGGCCGTCGGAGGGCGCGCTTTCGGGGTCGGGGTGTGTTTCCATGAAGATGGCGGCGACGCCTATGGCCGCTGCGGCGCGGGCGAGCGGCGGGACGAATTCACGCTGGCCGCCGCTTGTGCCGCCTTGCCCGCCGGGTTGCTGTACGCTGTGGGTGGCATCGAACACAACAGGCGCGCCGAAGCCTTTCATAATAGGCAATCCGCGAAAATCTGTGACGAGCGTATTATAGCCAAAACTCGCCCCGCGCTCACACGCCATAACATTGCCATTGCCCGCTTCGACGACCTTATGGAGGACATTTTTCATATCCCACGGCGCAAGGAATTGCCCTTTTTTGACGTTAATCACGCGCCCCGTTTTGGCCGCCGCAACCAAGAGATCCGTTTGGCGGCAAAGGAAGGCGGGAATTTGAAGCATCTCGACAACTTCGCCAACACGCGCCGCTTGCTCGGCGGTGTGAATATCCGTGACGCACGGCAGGCCAATTTCATTTTGAATGGCTTCGAACACAGGCAGCGCCGCGTCAATCCCAAGGCCGCGCGGAGAATGAATGCTCGTGCGGTTGGCCTTATCATAAGAGGATTTATAAACGAGGTTCAAACCGACGCGCTCGGCGATGCCCTTAAGGCGCTCTGCGGTCATCAAGGCGTGATCGCGGCTCTCCATCGCGCAAGGCCCCGCGAGTATCGTGAGCGGTAGATCATTGCCGATTTTATAGGTGCCGCCGCTCGGCACAGTCATTTCAATAACCGAATTTTGTACTGCACTTTGTTCTGTCATTTCATCCGCCATGAGAATTCCTTTGGGCTTTCTTGCTTCTAACACAGATTGCCATTCAATAAAGGTTGAAACGCGGTTTTGCCTGCCTATAGTTACGCGCATATTAGGAGAGATTCATGGCCGTAGCCTCTGTATTGGATTTGATTGGAAACACACCTTTGTTGCGCCTCAACGAGGCGTCAAAGCTTACGGGGTGCGAGATATTGGGCAAGGCGGAGTTCCTTAATCCCGGTCAATCGGTCAAGGACCGCGCGGCGCTAGAGATCATCCGCGCGGCTGAACGCAGCGGAGAGCTGCGCCCCGGCGGGATCATCGTCGAAGGCACGGCGGGCAATACAGGCATTGGCCTCGCTATGGTGTGTTCTGCGCTTGGCTATCGGTGTAAAATCGTTATGCCGCGCACACAGTCGCAAGAGAAAAAAGACGCGGTAAAACTATTAGGCGCAGAGCTGATCGAAGTCGACGCAGTGCCCTACGCCAATCCCGATAATTATGTGCGCTATTCAGAGCGCGTAGCGAAGGAAACACCGGGCGCAGTTTGGGCCAATCAATTTGATAACACCGCCAATCGCGACGCCCATATTAAAACCACAGGCCCAGAGATCTTCGAACAGACCGACGGCAAAATTGACGGCTTTGTCTGCGCCGTTGGCTCAGGCGGAACGCTGGGCGGCGTGTCGATGGCGCTTAAGGCGCGCAATCCCAAGATCAAAGTCGCCATTGCCGATCCGCATGGCTCTAAGCTTTATGAATATTACCAAAATGGCGATCTGCTGACCGAAGGCAACTCCGTCACCGAAGGCATTGGCCAAGGGCGCATCACGAAAAATCTCGAAGATATTGTCGTCGATTATGCCTACCGTATTTGCGATAAAGAAGCGCTCGAGATTATCTTCTCGCTCAATCAACTCGAAGGTATTTGCCTCGGCGGATCATCAGGCATTAACATCGCGGGCGCGATTGCGCTGGCGCGGCAACTTGGCCCCGGTCATACGATTGTGACGATCCTCTGTGATTATGGTTCGCGCTATCAGTCCAAGATTTATAACCCCGTGTTTCTACGCGAAAAAGGCCTGCCTGTCCCAAGCTGGCTTTGCTAATGAAGCAAATCGATCCGCTTGTTTCGGTTGGCTGGCTGGCCGAGAATATATCGCGGCCTGATGTTAAAGTACTCGACGGCACATGGGTGATGCCGAGCAGCGGCGAAGCATGTGATTTCAGTAGCGATTACATCCAAGGCGCGCAGCATTTCGACATTGACGAAATTGCGGATAAAGCCAGCCCCTTCTCGCACATGCTTCCGGGCGCCGATATATTTGAACGCGCCGTTTCAAATATGGGCATATCTAATGATGATATCGTCGTAGTTTATGATCGACATGGCCTGCGCACCGCGCCGCGTGTATGGTGGATGTTTAAAATGTTCGGGCATGTGAACGTCTTTGTCCTCTGCGGCGGCCTACCCGAATGGTTTTCAGCAGGGCATGATCTCCACCCGCCTGCAAAGGATATAACGAAAACCGATTACCGCGCGAAAGCGCCTATCCTTGGCGTGATATCCAAAGATGAAATCATAGAGCGCCTTCCCGCCGCGCCCCAAATATTAGACGCGCGTTCAGCAGGACGGTTTAACGGCACAGCGCCCGAACCGCGTGCAGGATTACGGTCAGGGCATATCCCAAACAGCCGCTCTTTGCCTTATACGGATTTGATCCGTCACACGAAAAATATGATCCACTTGGAGGATGTCGCCGCGCGCGTAGAACAAACAGGTATTGATTTAAGCGCGCCTATTATCACAAGCTGCGGCTCTGGCGTAACAGCCTGTGTTCTCGCACTTGCGCTCTATAGGCTAGGCGCGCGCGATATATCGGTCTATGATGGATCATGGACGGAATGGGGCGGCAGTGACGCGCCCATTGCATTGCCGCAAAGCTAAAGACAGACGCCCGAAAGATGACCATGGAAAAAAGCACGAAATTCGTTCATATCGCCCGCCCGTCTGCGGGTCTCGGCACACCTGTCAATCATAGTGTCTCCCGCGCCTCAACATTATTATTTGACCGCGCGGAAGACCTCTACCGCAGTGATATTCGCGGCTATGGGCGTCACGGTAGCACAGTGCATGACGCCCTTAAGGACGCGTTTAATGAGCTTGAAGGCGGCGCAGGCACATCGCTCACCTCATCTGGCCTTGCCGCCTGTACGCTGGCTATTCTCTCCCAAGTCAAAACAGGTGATCACCTGCTGCTGACCGATAGTTGCTATGGCCCGACGCGCAGTTTCTGCCTGAATTACCTGCGCAAAATTGGCGTGGAAACAGAGATGTATGACCCGCGAATTGGCGCGGGCATTGAGAGCCTGATCCGCGAAAACACTTCTGTGATTATGCTCGAATCCCCCGGGTCGCTGACCTTTGAAATTCAAGACATTCCCGCCATCGCCAAAGCCGCAAAAGCCAAAAACGTTACCACGATCATCGACAATACATGGGCCGCAGGATTAACGCTGCGCCCGCTCGATCACGGCATTGATATCTCCGTCCATGCCGCCACCAAATACTTTGGCGGCCATAGCGACGTAATGTTCGGCGCCGTTATCTCGCGCACGGAAGAGTTCGCGAAGACTGTCGCCAATACGGCCAAATATTTGGGGAATGCGACATCCCCCGATGATGCCTATCAAATTCTACGCGGGTTTCGCACAGTCACCCACCGCTTCAGCCACGCCGAGTCCACAGCGCTCTCGCTTGCGACATGGCTAGAGGGCCACGACAAAGTTCAACAAGTTCTCCACCCTGCCCTGCCGAGCCATCCTGACCATGCTCTCTGGAAGCGTGACTTCACGGGCGCGGCCTGCCTGTTTGGGGCTATCCTAACGCCGCAAACACCTGAAAAAGTCGTCGCCTTCATTAACGCGCTAGAGCATTTCGGCATTGGCTATAGCTACGGCGGATTTGAGAGCCTTGCCATCCATTGCGACCCGCAGCTTAAACGCAGCCACGGCCCGAAATTTGCAGGGCCACTTGTACGTTTTGCTTGCGGACTTGAAGACGCGAAAGATTTAAAAGAGGATATAGATCGGGCGCTTAAGATCTTAGTTTGATGCATGAAATTCATTAAGCACGACCAAAAACCACGACGGAAGCTGTGGCAATTTAAGCGCTTTTGGGCGTTTATCTTACTGATTTTATGCATGGTATTCGTAATATTTCTACTTGCATCCAGCGAAGGCGCGCGCATGATTATGCAAACCGCACCGAATAAACCCAAGGGAGCAGAAGCAACTCCACCTCTCTCTGCCCAATCCATAGACGAATGGGAATCGACCGGAAGAGCTGATGCACAAGAAAAACTACAAACACATATCTATGGAACCAAAGTAGAGCCCCATTATATTTTTGGCAGACGCACTCTATTGGACGACAATGCATTTAACGACAAAGGACTCATTTATGAGTTAGACCTCGATGTAAAATTTGGAGCACAGGTGAGTTCACATCCCAATGCTCCAAAGGGATTTCGAGCGATCCTCATCATGCCCAAGAATCAAGACGAAGCTGTGCCCGTCATTATGATGGAGAACTTTTGTCCTAACCATAGCGTCATTCCGCACCCTAAAATCACCAAACCATCTGGGGCCTATTACAATTGTGATGGCG
>JBMYWT010000090.1:0-10719 GCA_049607665.1 Maricaulaceae bacterium | reverse complement strand
AATTCCCGGTATCACATCGATTGAGACGAGCGATCTCTCGCTTGAAGCCTCCAGTTTAAAACCAACCTATTGGACGGTTGAAAGCAAAGGCAAAGCCCGCATTAAAATATCGCAAAACACACCTATGGTTTTCGATATCACCCAAGACACGGCGAAAACTCTATTTGGCACGAGTCTTAGCGGCCGAACGAAAGTTATAAAATTAGAGGCGCGTGATATTAGTGTGACGCCTGTCTCTGGACTAACGCCGCCCGTGAAAAGCTTTGGCGTTATGGATGTAGACATTCGCCCCAAAGATGGCGGTTTTGTCTTTGATATCGATCTACGTGACCTCAATTTTAACGGAAATGTGGCGGCTCTGTTGAATGAAACCTTCGGGTCTTACATAAAGCAAATCACCCTTTCAGGTCAGGCGGGCGGCCTCACAAGCCTTGATCAAAATGCGCTGATCGCTTGGCAAGACACAGGGACGCTAAGTATTGATGACAGCCTTTATTTATGGGGCCCAATAAATTTAGAAACAAAGGCAAATTTACAGCTCTCGCCCGAAGGACCGAATGGTGATATTACGCTTCGGCTTGGGAATTCCAGTAAATTATTACAGACGCTCACGACCAAAGGCCTCATACCGCGTAAACAAGCCATGCGCGTTGCATTGGCTTTCAAAGCCGCTCCCAGAGCCGAAGATGGAAAAATAGAAACCGTCTTCCCTGTTAAGAACGGGAAAGGGTTGTTTTTAGGACAAACAGTCTTTGAGATACCGCCCTTTGATTTCACAACGCCAGATATGCCCCAGTAGATGAGAGTAAATTAGCTCTCGTTCCGTCCGAAATTGGGGGCAGCGCTGTCTTGGCCCGCGTCAATAATACTCTCGCGCACGTCGCGCGCTTTCACGAGTTCATCAAAAATATGCTCTCCATCGTCCCAACGTATAGCACGCTTTAGGGCCGATAAATCCTCAATAAAACGATCCACGACTTCGAGGACATTTTTACGATTATTCAGAAATACATCCCGCCACATGATAGGGTCAGATGCGGCGATACGAGTGAAATCTCGAAAGCCGCCTGCGCTAAATTTCACGACATCTTTATTCGTAACCCGCTCCATATCTTGAGCCGTACGAACCAATGTATAAGCAATCAAATGCGGTACGTGTGATGTCGTGGCTAGGACTATATCGTGGCGTTCTGGCGTCATAAAGACAGGGTTACTTCCAAGGGTTTTCCAAAACTCAGACAGTTTGATCGCGGCAGGGTTTGTTTCATCTTCGGGCGTTAAGATACACCAACGGTCTGTGAACAATGTCGCAAATCCCGCTTCTGGTCCGTTATATTCCGTACCTGAAATGGGGTGAGCGGGTACGAATTCGACGCTGTCTTTAACATGCGGCTGCACCGCCTCAATGATATGGCCTTTCACAGACCCCACATCAGAGAGAACGGCTCCGTCTTTCATAAGCGGGCCAATACTCGCAGCAACACCGCCCATCTGCCCAGGTGGAACACATAGGATTATGAGATCAGCTTCCGCCGCAAAATCAGTAGCATTTTCACTAACGTCATCTGCAATCCCGAGGCGCTTAATCGCCTCACATGCAGGCATGCTAGTATCGCTCATCAAAATACGCGAAGCAGCGTTATTCGCCCGCGCGGCTCGCGCGATAGACGACCCAATCAGACCGCCGCCAATAATTAAAAGCGTATCAAACATATTGCGGCCCTACCCTTCGCCCAGAGGTCTGGGCAAGCAGCCTATGATTTTCGTTTTAGGATCAAGCTCCAGCAGCGCGTCTAAATCTTCATGAAACCCCGGTACAGAATAAAGACGGTGTTCCCCCGCTTCAGCGCGCTTGACGCTCCCCTGCGGTAGGGCGCTTTCAATAACGGCGCTCCCAGCGATTAAAGTTTCATCCGCCCCTGACGGCGCGATGTCCGCTGTCGCAACAGCAACAGCTCTGGGCCATTCATGTCCACCGACGCGCGGCAAGCCCGTCAAAATATGCATGTCGGGCATCGCCCCGCCTGTGCAGAGCGCAGTCCACCAACTGTTCATTCCGCCTGGCGTCGGTAGCACGGCCACGCCCTCTTCTTCGGAATAGGCCGCCGCTAAAGCTGAGCTAGCTGTAGGGTAAGACAGAGCAGGAATAGACGCGCCAAAACGATCGCGTACCAATGTCCAGACATCCAGCGCGTCTCCTTCAAGCGCAATATGCAGGCGCATCGGCCCCTGAAGCGCTAAAGAGGCACTCATCAGTTCGGCCCAAATTTTTGACACCAGTGCAGGTGATGTCTCGCCCGTACGCTCGGCCAGATCGCGAATATGGCTTTCCTCACGGGACGGCCGCCAGACACGTACGCCCGATTTCGCGCGGCGAACAGCGCCCGCCAGATCCAAACGCTCTGCGATCAACCCCAAAAGCGCCGTATCCACGCGGTCAATCTCTCGCCGTACATCTTCGATTGGCATAGGAGCCTTATTTTTATTAGAGCTTGTCATATATCTCTCTTTACCTCGCGCGACGCAGCAGGACTTGGCAATACGGTTCCCCCAAAATTTGGTCGCCGTACAAGCCGAGCTTTCGTCCCTGAAGGTTCCGCATAAAGGCGCTTAAGGGCTTCGACAAGAACAACTCCAGAAAAACTGGGCCAAACCGTTTCGCCGAACCGCTCAAACCCGTGTGTTAATTGTGGTCGAACCAAAAACTTAATAGGGGGTACGAATAATGCACCGGACCAGACAGTGGGTATAAAGCGTGCATCGCGCAAAGCCGCTCGTAATTGCTTGCGGCTGAACGGGCGGCCGGACCCAAAAGGAGAGCTATCACTTCGCGCCCAAAGGCCTGCTCGGTTGGACGCCAAAACGACGATACGCCCTTCGGGCCGAGTGACACGCCAAAGCTCTGCGAACAGGCTTTGCAGATCTTGCGTTTCCTCAACAGCGTGCGCGACAAAGACATAATCAAAACTGGCATCTGAGAACGGCAGTAAATCCCCTTCCGTGAGGCAGGCCACAACTCCGCGCCGCGATGTCTGCGCCAAAGCCCCCTGCTCGCCCGGCATAGCGAGAACAATGCGTCCGGCTTCATCGCTGTGAGCGCTCAGATAAGGCCACGTATAACCATAGCCCAGCACATCTTTACCCGCCAAAGACGGCCAGAGTTTAGATAAGCGCCGCCCCGCCATATCCTGCGCGGCGCGTCCCAAACGGGACGCATAAAACTGTTCAAGATGAATAACATTTTGACGCATAGGGGCCTTTCGATCTAACCTTAGCGGCGTAAATATAAATTGCCAATTAAAGGCAGCGAATTTCGAAAAGGCCGATAATGCTTAAAATTGATATGTTTCCCTGCCTGAACGATAATTACGGCTTTTTGATCCACGACACAGAAAGCGGAGAGACAGCGACAATCGATACGCCTGAAGCGGCAAAGATCGAAGAGGCGCTCGAAAAGAACGGATGGAAGTTGACTCAGATTTGGAACACTCATCACCATTTCGATCATGTCGGCGGCAATCTCGAACTCGCGGAACGTCACGGTGCGAGCATCACAGGACCCGCTCATGACGTAAAGCGCATTCCCGAACTGACGCGCGGCGTCTCTGACGGAGAGGTTTTTAAATTAGGCGTGCATGATATCCGCGTCATGGAAACCCCTGGCCACACAAGAAGTCATATTATTTATTACGCAAAAGACGCCGGCGCAGCCTTTGTCGGTGATACGATTTTCACGCTGGGGTGTGGGCGTTTATTTGAAGGCAGTCCCGCCGATATGCACAAAAGTTTGACGGCAATTTGCGAGCTGCCGGATGGTACCAAGCTTTATTGCGCGCATGAATATACGCTGTCCAATGCTGCCTTTGCACTTACCGTGGAGCCAGAAAATCAAGATTTGCTTGATTACATTGAAACCGCCAAAGCCTTACGCTTGGCAGGCACGCCCACTGTGCCAACAACGGTTGCGCAAGAAAAACGCACGAACCCCTTTGTGCGCGCGGGCTCAGCGGAGCGTCTTGGCGAAATTCGGTCAGCGAAAGATAGCTTTCAAGGCACCCTGCCCGCCTAAAGCGCGCTGCATAAGTCGCCTAGGTCGCATTGACCAATCCGCGGCAAAGCCGTAAGCGCCACACTGTAACTACAATGAGATAAATCATGTCTGACACCATTTTCGACAAAGCTAAAGCCTGGCCTTTTGAACAAGCCAAGCTCATCGTCAAACGGTTGATGATTGAAAAAAAACGCGGCATCGATCGCGGCGACAAACCTGTGATTTTTGAAACAGGCTACGGTCCGTCAGGCCTGCCGCATATCGGTACATTTGGCGAAGTCGCGCGCACCGCTATGGTGCGCCATGCGTTTCACGCCATCACGGATAATAAAATCCCGACGCGCTTAATTGCCTTTTCCGATGACATGGACGGCTTTCGTAAAGTCCCGACAAATGTCCCCAATCAGGAAATGCTCGCGGAGTTTATTGGCAAGCCGTTGACGGACGTCCCTGACCCGTTCGGAACACATGAGAGTTTCGCGGCGCATAATAATGCACGCTTGCAAGAGTTCCTCGACGGCTTTGGGTTTGAATATGAATTCCTGTCCTCAACGGAGCAATATCGTAGCGGCGCGTTTGATGAGACATTGCTGGTGATGCTACAGCGCTATCAAAAGGTCATGGATATTATCCTGCCGACGTTGCGTGAAGAACGCCGCGCGACTTACTCGCCTTTCCTCCCGATCTCGCCGACAACGGGCCGTGTCCTCCAAGTACCGACACTGGAAACAAACCCCGAAGCGGGTACGATTGTTTTCGAAGATGAGGACGGCACAAAAGTCGAAACGCCTGTCACTGGCGGACGTGTTAAAATTCAATGGAAGCCTGACTGGGCGCTCCGCTGGACGGCGCTTGGCGTCGACTATGAAATGGCAGGCAAAGATCTCATAGACAGCGTCAAGCAAAGCTCTAAAATCTGCAAAGCGCTTGGCGGCACGCCGCCTGAAGGCTTCAACTATGAGCTGTTTAATGACGAAACGGGCCAAAAAATATCCAAGTCCAAAGGCAATGGTTTGGCCGTCGAAGACTGGCTAAAGTATGGTCTGCCCGAGAGCTTATCGCTTTATATGTTTACAAAACCCAAAACAGCAAAGCGCCTGTTTTTTGATGTGATCCCCAAAGCAACCGATGAATATTTTCAGCACCTTGCCGCGTTCCATACTCAAGAACCCGCACAGCAAGTGAACAATCCCGTGTGGCACATTCACAATGGCCGCCCGCCGCAAGACGGCACGCCCATAAGCTTCGCGCTCTTGCTTAACCTCGTGTCGGCGGCGAATGCGTCTGACAAAGACATATTGTGGGGCTTTATTGAGCGTTACCAGCCGGGCGCAACGGCAGCGGACTTCCCTGTATTGGATCGCCTCGCGGAGTACGCCGTGCGTTATTACCACGATTTCGTGAAGCCCAATAAAGTCTACCGCGCACCAGACGACAAAGAACGCGCGGCCTTGGAAGATTTAGCAACGCGCCTGAAATCTGTGTCCGCAGAAGACGCCAATGACGGCGGCGCTCTGCAAACGCTTATCTTTTCAGTCGGCAAAGATCACGAGTTTGAAAACCTACGTGGTTGGTTCCAAACCATTTACGAAGTGTGCCTTGGCCAAAGCCAAGGTCCACGTTTTGGCTCTTTTGTGGCCATTTACGGCCCCGAAGACACTGCGATGCTCATCGAAAGCGCTCTTGCAGAAAAACTCGGCGCGGCTTAGTGCGCTAAGCGTTTGATCTACTTGCGGTAGCTTGTTATTACATAGCATGCGCCGCGTTATTATAGCCTTTGGACTTTGTTTTATATGGGCGTGCGGACTATCCCACGCCCAAAGTTTTACGGATGCAGAGGCGGCACTCCAATCAGGAGAATACGCAGAAGCTGCACGTCTTGGTGAGGAGCTGGCAACAGCAGACGGCTATGCCCTTGCGGCCGAAGCCATCAACGCACAAATCTTGCTTTGCCGAGTTGAAAAACTTAAAAAAAATGCAAAAGCTTCCCGTAAACTAGCAACAAAGGCCCTAAAAATATCGCCTGAACATTCCAATGCTCTTTTGCAATATGCTTTGGCCGAAGGGTTTGTCACGCGCAGTTCCAGTCCCATTACAGTTTGGCGAAAAAAACTGCCCCAAAAACTTAAAACCTATATTGCGGCCTATGAAACCGTTACCCCTGATGACCCTCGAAGTCTTGCATTTCTTGGCGCATGGCATTTCGGGATCGTGCGCCGCGCCGGAGAGAAAAGGGCCAAGGATTGGTATGGTGCTACGGCGCAAGAGGGTATAGCTGCCTATGAAAGCGCCCTAAAACGTTCACCCCATGACATTATTATTTCAACGAATTACGCATTTTCTATCCTTGAACATGATCCAGAAAAATATGCCCCTCAGGTTATAGAAATTCTACAAGGCATTACAAAACTGGACACAAAGAACGCACTTGAACGGGACGTAAAAACCTTCATCAATGAAAACTTAGGCTACCTTATAGGCGAGTCCGCTGACCTTAAAGCTGCAACAAAAGGCGCAACATATTTCTTAGATGGTGGAAGCTAAGACTATTTCCGTTTCAATAAAGTCTGTTTTGGGAACCTCCTCCGCGAACACAATGTAGCGCAAAGGACCGCCGTAACTTAATTGGTCGAATGGATAACAGGTCACAAGTGCTAGCCTAGACGGTTCTTCGCTGGATATATGTGTATCTGGTGCATAAATTCCTGATTGGTCTTTATCAACAATTTGCATATGTGAGACACGAAATACATGCTCACTGCCGTCATAATTTTGAACATGAATTTCATCACCCTTTTGCAAATTTTCCAAGAAAGCAAAATGTGTATTTTTATGTGCCGCAATCAAGCTTGTGCCCGGCATACCGGGCTTAGCGGTTTCCGGCATGTAACTAGGCGCGAATGCCAAGGATTGCCCACTTAGATTATCAAGAACGATTGCGCTTTCACCTTGAGATGGAACGGTTAATTTCGCGAAAGGGCGTGCATCCATACTCCCCCATAAATTCGCTTGCTCGCCTGTTTCTAGGCTTTGTGCCCAAGCCCGTTTAAGAAGAACTTGCGCTGTTGCCGCCTTCGCGCCCACATAAAAACCTCGTCCAGAAACACACAGTCCCGCCATAATGATAAGAAAAGCAAGAGCGTTGCGTCGGCTTATTTTATTATAAAATTTATTTATCATGGCGACCTCCGACTAAGGCACGGAAGCCTTGGCGTTGAGCCCACAACAAACCAAACAACATCATGAATAGCCCAACCCATGTCATAATAACATGCGGGCTAGCAGTTCCCGGTAAGGGTACGCTTCTTTTCGGCGCTGGAGAGGGCTGTGGTTTTGTCTTAGAGCTATTCGGTTCCTCATCAAAAATATCGTCTTGCGACGTTGATGACTGCCCCCCTGTGTAAGCAAGTTTGGCGAAATCCCATCCCTTTGGTAGTTGCGTGGGAACGGCTTTGCTTTTCATACCCATTTCTTTGGGACGTGACACCTGAATATCAACAGCCACCAGAGATGTAAGCCGACTTACGAGATGATGCTCTAACGCTGTATCCAGTATTTTCTTATCAATATTAGCCGCATTCGCACGGTCAAAACGGCTTTCTTCTAAATCTGCAATTTTCGATCTCGCCCATAAAACAGACAAACCTTTTGCCTTTTCAGCAGAAGCCATGGATTGTATTCCGCCCCAATCACCTCCTGCTAGACGCCCCTTGAGATTAAACGTCTTTGGGAGTTTCTTTTTTGGCAGCTTTGTAATCGTAATAATAGGGTCCCCTTCATAAAGATCTGGAATAGCCGAAGGATAAGCCTCGCCTCTTTTTCCCAAATTTGATGAAATATTCGACAGTACCGGGTTATCAAGCGCAGCGAAAAGCGTGCTCATATGAGTCTCAACTTCGTCTACGGCACCAATTTGCACATATGTTCCCCGTCCAAATTTAGCCGCCCGTGACATAAAGAAACTGTTCGGCGCAGAGCCAATTGCAACAGGAAATAGGCGCGAATTTTTAAGGTTGTCTTTGATCTGCGCGAAAAGAACTTTTTCATTCCCAATCGCCCCATCCGTAATGAATATAATTTGACGTACGCGACCACTTTCAGGGTTCTGATCCTTAAAGGCAGCCTCTAACGCCGGTTCCATATTCGTACCGCCATCAGCATCGAGCTTATTCACATACCGCCGCGCCCGGGCAATATTATCGGGGCTTGCAGGCATAGATTTTTGAAACAAGCTACTATGCGTGCTTGCAAAACGAATAATGTTAAACGTGTCGCCAGCGGATAAATGATCAAGAGCCGTAAGCAATGATGCCCTAGCCTGTACGATAGATTCCCCGCCCATAGAACCAGAAGTATCAATAATATAGACACTTTCACGCGGTAATGTTTCAAGTGTTCTCACCTCAGACTTCGGTGGTGTTAACATAGAGAGAATGTAGCTTTCATCGCCAATATCTTCGCGAAAAACAGCACTATAAGGTGTCTCAAATGGCTGCGCCTTCCATTCAAGTTTAAAATCTCGGTTCGCAGGGACTTTGCCATCTGCCAGCTGGATAAAAGAACTATCCGCGTCGATCTCAGTGATTGTTATATCGTGGTAGGGGCTTGTAATCTTATCGATGTCAAAACCCGCATCCAGATTTACGCTCATGCTTACGGGTAGACGTATATACTCTATAGGTTCGAGATGCGGAGGCATTAACGGCGGCGTGATACGGTCACGGTCTAGAACGGGGTCAAGTATGGCCATTTGTGTCTGCCCATCGCGTGATGCCATTTGTATCGTTTCAGCCTTTGGGTTAAACCTCGGCGCAACAGTCATCGGGAAACGTGCTGAGAATACACCATCTTTTATGCTGGCTTTGTCCTGATATTCAATTTGGATCGCAACTTTTTCATGCGGGCCAATATTTGCAACAGAAGCTGTGAATACGTTGGGTCGTTCTTGTTCGACTAGGCTTGCTTTTCTACCTTCGCTTTTTGCTTTTTCATAAGTTTTCTTCGCCTTATGCTTTTCTTGAATTTGCCCTTCAATCATTCGTCCACCGATCACCATACGTAATTGATCAACCGCTGCATTCTCTGGCAAAGGAAAAACGTAAACGCCTTCAACCCATTCGTCCGATGTGTTCTCAAAGGTTTGCGACAATGTGGTGCGAATGATTGGACCCGCAACATCCATAACAACATCGGTCGCAACCATAGGCGCTGTAATATATTCGCGAGCTTTGTCTGTCTTAAATAACAATGAACCCGTCTGCGCATCATCAATCGTAACGCGTTTTCCGGTACTGAAGTTTACCTCTTCGATAGACGGGGTATTCACAAGTCCATTTTGCGGACTATCGGCTAAAGCTTCCCCCGCAGCGATGCCCAGTGCCAACCCAATGGCTGAAACTGTAAGTAATTTGTGTCTTAACCCGTACTGCATGATATCCTCCGCTATGTTTGCAGAGAATAAATGCCTATCAATCATGCCCAGCGTATGATCGCGGGATGGCGATTTCGTGGCAAAGCCGTCTTAATTCGAGCACAATTGACCATGAACTCGCTAGTTTTGTAAATTTTGGAAATCAAATTTGGTAGTGAGAGTGAGACTTGAACTCACGACCTCAGGATTATGAGTGCCTATCCTGCGCTTTTGATATAATTATTGAAACTTTTTGGCAATATTTTCAATGTCTTAGGAGTCATAAAAATCAACAAAGCCCACTATAATTCACACGTTGCGTGTGAAAAGCGTGTGAACGTTTCCCGTTAAAACTGTAAAATATATGATCATTCGACATAGTCATTACTTGTCCCTCTGCACGATCTGGGCCCCATTTTGGATGAATGTTAATTCCTTCAACCAATATAGTTGGCTACATACGTGAAGTTAAAAGTCTAAAATTATCTGCCATTGTAAACACGCACTTTAACCAAAGGAGTTCGTTTTTCCTAATGTTCAGTTGGTGTTTGATATGTTTTGACGATACGTTGTCCGTTTTCGAGCATGTGATAATGGAACGGCTTATCAGTAAAAATGCTTTTAGCAAGATCAACCAAAACCTCTTCTTGAGCGCCAAATGGCGTGACAAGCTCAATGAGCCACGGGATACTGCCGCCCTTCCTGTCACGGCGGAAGAAAAACCTACCAGCCGGCGGTGTAAAAGTAGGCCATTTTAGCGGCGGCCTTTTGCCGTCGCGGGCGATGCGTCCATCATCAAGATTAGATATAAACACAATCGCAGCGGGAGAAATTAAGTTAATCGTTTCATTAATAATCTGGGTCTTTTCAAGTGTTATTTCAAACCCATCTTGAGTATAACTTTTTGACTTAGAGTCAGAATTAGTAGCATCAAAAAAATGACCCCAAAATTTTTTTAAATTGACTACAACATGTTCGTGTTATTCGTAAATCCCAACAATACAATATCTCAATCATACAATAAATGCACCTTAAAAACAACTTTTAGTTTATTTAAACTTTTGCTAAAGTGCAATCATGAGATTGCCTAATATTTTATACCTATCTCGGCTTTAAACGAATCTTTATCTTTTTGAGACTTTAACGTTTCCCCAATTTCATAGCTTACGCCAAATGATAGATTATCAATCTCAGGATAGATGACTTTGAACGAAAATTCAGTTAAGTCAAATGTTCCAATATTGGTGCCTATAATCCC
>JBMYWT010000089.1:0-10828 GCA_049607665.1 Maricaulaceae bacterium | reverse complement strand
ATAGAAGCTGGAAAATCGGTATTGATCGAAAAACCGATTGCGACATCTAAAGAAAAGGCACGGGATTTGGTCGCTCTTGCGGCTAAACACAATGTTGTTCTTCAAGTGGGGCATCAAGAACGTTTCGTGTTAAAGGCTATTGGCCTATATCAAATTGCAAGTTGTCCGATGAAAATCGAGACCCAGCGTCTTACGCCTTATTCATTACGCGGCAGAGATACTTCCGTTACCTTCGATTTAATGATCCATGATATCGATCTTGTCTTGTCACTTATGGGGAATATGCCAAGCTGTATCGAAGGCCATACAATGCAAGTCGCCCTTAATCATATTGATGCGTCGCTTGCCTTTTTAGATTTTGGAAAAACACGTGCACGCCTAACAGCAAGTCGCGCCGATGATGTACCTGTGCGAACTATGCGCCTTGTTTATCCGGAGGGCGAAGTGAATATTGATTTCAACGCCAAGACGCTTGTTAATGGAACGCCATTTGATTTGGATGAAAATTTTGGTCAAAACCCTATTGCCCAAGATAGCCTTGCGGCAGGACTTGATAGTTTCATATCTGCTATAATGGGTGTACACTCTGTTGAAATTAGCGGCGAGGATGGTCTGAGAGCTGTTATTGTGGCGACGGAAATCGACCAAAATTAATGTAATAGGGTGAGGGCATATGAAAATGGTTTTGAAGGTCGGAGTTGTCATACTCCTTATTTTAGCTGTCATACTTGCGTTTAATGTAGGGAAAATAAAACGCCTGTTGAAAGTCAACGCTCTCTTCGAAGCCGAGAACATTGTTCATAATTTTTCGAATATGAATGAGGTTTTATACGCGCGTGACCTCGCTATATCTGGCGACGCGCATGAATGGCCTGAAACGCCCGAACCCATGCCTGAAACCGTTGATATTTACGGCGAGCCGCGCAACGTTAGCGATCTCTTAGAGCAAACCTCCACGACATCCTTCATGGTTATACGTGATGGCAATGTTCTGTTCGAAGATTATTACCTTGGCACTGACGTGGATGATCTGCGCATTTCTTGGTCTATGGCAAAATCTTATCTCTCGGCGATGTTAGGCAAAGCGGTCTCGGATGGCCGCATTAAAAGCCTTGATGACGCTGTGAGTGATTATGTTCCGGCGCTTAAAGGCTCTGCTTATGAAGGCGTTCCTATCCGCCATGTCATGAATATGGCCAGTGGTGTGAAGTTTTCTGAGGATTATCTTGACCCAAAATCAGACATTAACAAAATGGGCCGTGTTCTTGGTCTTGGCGGTTCAATGGATAAATTTGCGGCAAGTCTTGAAACGCAAGCTTATCCATCGGGCACAGCTCGGCAATATGTCTCTATCGATACCCATGTGCTTGGCATGGTGCTGCGCTCGGTAACGGGCAAAACATTGCATGATCTATTTGAGGAAACCTTTGGCAGCACGCTCGGTTTTGGGAAAACACCTTATTATCTCACAGACGGGAAGGGCGTGGCATTTGCTCTGGGCGGCCTAAACCTACGCACACGAGATTATGCTTTGTTCGGGCAGCTGTTTTTACAAGGCGGTGAATGGAAGGGCGAGCAAATCATCCCAGCGAAATGGGTGAGCGAATCCACGAAAGCCTCTGCGCCCCAAAATGACCTAGACGAAACCGGTGTTGATTACGGATATCAATGGTGGGTGCCAACGCCGCATCAAGGTGATTTCTTTGCTGTTGGGATTTACGGGCAATATATCTACGTCAACCCAAGCGCCAATATGGTCATTGTTAAAAATTCTGCACACAGAGAGTTCACGGAAAATGGCCCGTCAGGGCATAGTCATAAGCTCGAAACGATCGCGCTTTTCCGCGCTTTGGCAGAGCATTTCAAAATCGACGACAAAGCCGAAATCGCAACTGAAACAATATCGCCTTAGCGCTTGCTGCGACTCTTTTGGCTAGGTACATAGTGGCATGGTTAAACATCTTAAAATCGCGTCAGCACAAATTAATGTCTGTGTTGGTGATCTAGTTGGTAATACGCGGCTTGCCGAGGCGGCTTATGCGCGGGCTAAAGATGGCGATGCAGATATATTGGTACTGCCTGAGCTTTTCATAATTGGTTACCCACCAGAGGATTTAGTCTTAAAGCCTGCGGCCGTCGCAGATTGCAGGCTCGCAGCAGAAGTGTTTGCCGCCAAAACCAAAGACGGCCCAGCGGTTATTTACTCTACGCCGTGGAAAGATGACGACGGGGCGCTCTATAGCGCGGCTTTGTTCATGCAAGACGGCGCAATAACGGATATTCGATATAAGCATCACCTACCTAACTACGGCGTGTTTGATGAGTTTCGTGTGTTTACGCGCGGCCCTCTGCCGTTGCCTGTTGACTTTAAAGGCATAAAAATCGGCTTGCCCATATGTGAAGACCTTTGGCAAAAAGGTGTGGCGAGTCATTTAGCAGATAATGGCGCGGAGATATTGATCTCTCCAAACGGATCGCCATGGCGCCGCACAGCACTCAGTGAACGCGTCGAAGCTTTAGGCGAGAAAGTCCATAACGAAGGCCTACCTTTGGTTTACGTAAACCAAATTGGAGGCCAGGACGAATTAGTCTTTGATGGCTCTAGTTTTGCCATGGCCGCGAATGGCGACATCGTACAGGCGCTTAAATCCTTCGTCGAAGATTTTGATATTGCTATATGGGAAAAACATGATGGCCTATGGGAATGCAAACAGGCCGCGAAACATGAGCAGCTAACTGGCTATGAGGCCGATTGGCGCGCGATGTGTCTTGGCCTTGGCGATTACGTCAATAAAAACGGTTTCAAGAACATCGTACTCGGTCTATCTGGCGGTATCGACAGCGCTATGGCCGCTGCAATTGCCGCAGATGCTTTGGGGCCAGAGCGCGTGTGGTGCGTTATGATGCCGTCACGCTATACCTCTGGCGATAGTCTCGGCGACGCGCAAGATTGCGTAGACGCGATTGGCTGCCGTTATGACGTTATTGCGATCAAGCCCGCCTTTGATGCTTTTAACGATATGCTCTCTCCGCTTTTTGAGGGCCAAGAGCCAGACACGACAGAAGAAAACCTGCAATCACGTACACGGGCGCTGCTGCTTATGGCGCTGTCCAATAAGTTTGGGCCAATGGTCGTCACGACAGGCAATAAATCGGAAATGGCCGTAGGTTACGCGACGCTCTATGGGGATATGTGTGGCGGTTATAACCCACTAAAGGATGTCTATAAAACCGAAGTGTTTGCGCTTGCCCATTGGCGGAACAAACATTGCCCTGATGATCTGTTAGGGCGCGATGCGCCTATCCCCGAAAACATTATCACCAAGCCGCCCTCTGCTGAATTGCGTGATGATCAAAAAGACAGCGATAGCTTGCCGGAATATGACGTTCTTGATGATATCCTCTTTGGATTGATCGAGCAGGAATTATCGGTTGAAGATATACTCGCAAGAGGGCATAGCAGCGCCGATGTAAAGCGTATCCAGCACTTACTTTATATTGCTGAATATAAACGCCGCCAAGCACCGCCCGGGGTTAAGATCGGACCGAAGAATTTCGGACGTGATCGCCGTTATCCCATTACGAATAGATATCGGGACGTCGTTCCGAACCAAGAGACATAACGAAACGAATTTCATGACACATCCTCTTCCTAAAATTGACAGCCCTGTGATCGTGCGTTTTGCGCCGTCACCTACGGGGCGCCTCCATGTTGGTAATGTGCGCACGGCGCTCTTAAACTGGTTGTTTGTACGCTCTAGTAACGGTCATATGATCTTACGGATTGACGACACAGACGTTGCGCGCTCCACACAGGAATATGAGGATGGCATTAAAACGGATATGTCATGGCTGGGCCTTAACTGGGATAGCAGTTTCAAGCAGTCTGAACGTTTTGATCGTTATAATGAGGCGCGTGATAAATTGATTGCTGAAGGCCTTTTATACCCTTGTTACGAAACATCGGAAGATTTGGACCGCCAAAGAAAGCTACAGCGCGTTCAAGGTAAGCCGCCCGTTTATAACCGTGCAGCCCTTGAGTTGACTGATGCAGACAAAAAAGCCCTCGAAGCCGAAGGCCATCAACCGCATTGGCGCTTTAAGCTCTCTGGTAATGTTGTGACATGGCAAGATGTTGTACGTGGTGACCAATCAGTTGATACAAGTTCTCTCTCTGATCCTGTGCTTATTCGCGGGGACGGCTCTTACCTTTATACACTTCCAAGTGTTGTCGATGATATTGACGCGGGTATCACGCACGTTATTCGCGGCGAAGATCATGTGACAAATTCTGGCGCGCAGATCGAAATTTTCCGCTCTCTCTCAGATCACTTGCCTAATTTTGCGCATACGCCGCTTTTGGTGGGTAAAGATGGGAAGGGGCTTTCAAAACGTCTGGGCTCTTTGTCTATGCATGAACTGCGCTCTCAATATTTTGAACCTATGGCGATTACATCGCTTTTGGGTAAAATCGGAACATCTGATCCGATTGAAATTCGGGAAAGCCTTGCTGTCCTTACCGAAGAGTTTTCTTTCTCTAAAATCGGCCGTGCCTCAGCGCGTTTTGATGAGGATGAACTAGAGCTTCTCAATGGTAAATTGCTCCATGTGACGCCTTATACGGAGGTTCAATCCCGTCTTGACGAACTAGGCGTAGAGGGCGGAGAGCCGCTTTGGATCCTTGCTCGTGATAATATCAGCAAGTTAACCGATATGTCTTTGTGGTCTGGCGTTGTTCACGGCGAGATCGAGGGCACTATTGCTGATGAAGACAAGGAATTTTGCCAAGCGGCGGCAAACGCTTTGCCGGATACGCTCGACAGCGAGAGTTGGAGCGCTTGGACAACTGCTTTAAAGGCTGAGACAGGCCGCAAAGGCAAATCTTTATTCCTTCCGCTTCGCCTTGCGCTTACAGGACAAAGAGGCGGGCCAAATATGGGTGATATATTACTCTTAATTGGCGCGGATAAAGCAAAAGCACGTCTTTCAGGGCAAGTGGCTTGATCTTTGCATAATGTACCGCCTCTGTGTTTGAGGATGATAATATGATGAAATTAAAGCTGCCTTTGTTCCTAACGCGCATGTCTATTGCGGTGTTTTTACTGCCGTGGATTGTTATGCGCTTCCTTGCGCCTGAAAACGCAATTCATATCACGCAAAAATATTATAAAGTTAACGCGTTAACCGAACATAATATCAATATAGACTTTGGATCCTTGCTGCAAAATGAGCACGCAAGATATATTGTTTACGGCATTGGTGTTTTGTGGGCGATATTGTGGATAGCCTTTGTTCTGGGCGTGAAAAAACGCTTGTCTTATGGACTTGTCTTTTTACTGCACCTTATTGGGACGCTTTTCACGCTACCGTATTTTATTCCCAATACAGCACAGTTTAACATCATGTTCTTTGCGGCTTTGCCGACGCTTATGGCGATGTTGCTGCTTTATTTGCTGCGTAAAGAAGACACGCTGCTGGCGTTTGGAGAATAGGGCTTATTTCCGGTTTTTGAGATTTTTGAATTCCGTAAACAAACTTTGGAATAATATCCGCCATATCCCATCAAACACCAGAATGATGAGGATAATGGCGAGACCAAATATCCAATGAGCGTCTTTGATGTAAAGCCAAATGAAGACGCCGATTAATATCGGATAGAAGGCAATGGCGTGAAATAGGCGCCACAATGCGGTGAGCGCGGCTTTCATCTATTCGAATGTCTTTCCAGGTCTTTCTAATTCTCTCGGGAGAACAAGGTCGATAAGCCGCCAGCTTTGCGGTTCTATCCAAGAGTTGTACGTATTTGCTCTCTCAAACACAGCACAGCAGCCTGTTGGGAAAGCATGGGAAGCGCCGCTGAAGTATTCATATAATTCGCTCCAACCGGGATTATGCCCCAAGAGCATTAGCTTTCCTTCAGGTTCCGTTTCGGCAGCACATGTTTCAATCACAGTGCGCGCACTCGCATGATAAAATTGCGGCGTTTGGATGATAGTCTGCGCGCCGGGGATGATGCGTATAAGCCGCTTGGCGGTTTCAACTGTACGCTCCGCATCAGAGGCCCAAATGATGTCAGGCGCATAGCCGCGCGCAACAAGGACGTCCGCGACATCCGCGCAGGCTCTCTTGCCGCGACCATTTAAAGGGCGTTCATGATCGCTCTGCGTAGCATCTTTCCAAGAAGATTTTGCGTGCCGCATCAAGAGAAGGTGAGTAAGCATAGCGTACTTTAATTCTTAGCTGGCGTTACGGGGCTCTCGATAATGTCGATCACGTCCATATCATCCAATAATTTCACGCGCGTCGGGAGTTCCCCTGATGTGATGAGGTTGTCTGCACGCATACGGGCATTTAGGCGTAAATCTTCAAAGAATAGGTTGGACGGCAAGGTCCAAAAGCGCGCGCCCAATCCAAAGGGGCGGCGCAAGCTGCGGCTTTTGGGTTTGCCAACAAATAACATACCATCTTTACATTGCGCGGAAACTTGGCGCGGCAGTGGGGCAGGGAGTAAGTCAGGTTCAATCCCTTCAGCTGCCATGCCACCTTTGTGCAATGTCTTATCGGCTAGCTCTGTGGAGGTTTTCCACAAGAGCGGATTGGTGCATAAAAGCTCGCGGTCTTGGGTGCGCCAGAAACGGTTCCCATTATGTACGAGTGCCTGCGTAGAGAACCGTTTTGCATTTGCGCCGTCACCGGACATAAATGTCCCAAAGCTTACCACACAGCCTGTATCAGACGCGGCCTCGCAAGGTTTTAGATGGGCGAGGGAGCCTTTAAACATATCAAGCGGCAGTGGATGATCGATAATATAAGCGGCGGCGAGGCGCGTTTTTAACGGGCCGTCAAAATAATCCACCAATAAGCGCGTGACGTGATCCGCCCCTTGTCCGTGGCCCGCCAAGATAATGGGACGCTCAGGAGGGCTGTTATCAAGGAAATACTCAAAGGCGCGGCGAACATCACGATAGGCAAAATTGCGCGCGCGGCGAGCATCTTCACGATTGGTCATATAGCTATACATAGCGGCATGACGATAATAGGGCGCGAAGAGCCGTCCTGAATGCCCATAGGGCGCGACATAATTTGGGCGCACAACACGCTGTAGGCGCTGTCTGCGGCGATTCTCGTCAACAGGTAACACCCAGTGCTCGCCGCCTCTATAAACGCCTGGGACAACGACAAAGGCATCACCCGGGGCGTCGGCCTCGAAGGCGTCCGTGGATAAATCCGGCAGCGCTAGCCATGCCATGTCTTGACTATAATCAGGCGCTGCTGGTTTGCGGTAAGTTTGAAACGGAATACCCGGATCTTGCTGCGCTTGGAAAATAACATTCCTATAGAAAAACAGCCCTGCGCCGATGGAAATGAAAATAATTCCCGTAAATATCAGGCGCCGAAAACGCTTTAACTTTGCCGCGAGAGACATATCTATACTTTATGCTGTGTATTGGCTTAGACAATATGTAAAATATCTATAGTAAAGAATTTGAAATGGCTAGCGGCCTGTAATAGCAAAATATAAATGACCGATAATATAACAGACGATATGAAAACTGCGCCAGAAGGCAAACGTACAGGCTTTGTACGTCTTCTGCGCAATAGGTTGCTTACGGGCATGATTGTCGCGCTTCCGATTGCAACGACATTATGGCTTATCACCAGTTTTGTGACATTCGTTGATAATTTCGTTCTAACTTTGATACCCAAAAAATATTTGGAAACACAGTGGGTCGATATCACGGCGTCTATTCCGGGATTGGGATTAATCGTAGCGATTTTAAGCCTTATATTGCTCGGTAGCCTCGCGTCTAACTTCATTGGAACGTCTGTTATCAAAACGGGTGAACGCCTATTGGCCCGCGTTCCCGTCGTGAGTAATATTTATAATTTCCTCAAACAAATCGTCACAGCCGTGGCGCAACAAAGTGACCGTTCATTCAAAGAAGTCTGCTTGATTGAATATCCACGTCCTGGATTATGGGCTGTGGCGTTTGTGACGGCGGACCTTCAAGGCGCGCCTTATGAAAAACTAGGCGACGGCTTTGTGTGTGTGTTCGTACCGACAACGCCCAATCCGACATCGGGCTTTTTATTGTTCGTAAAACGCGATGACATTCAAATTTTGGATATGACCCCAGAAGAGGGCGCAAAAATGATCATTTCTGGCGGCATGGTATCCTCAAATGAGGATCAAGATCTTGCGCCTGAACCAAAGCGTATCATGTCTCGTAAAAACGCGAAAACAGCCCCAAAAGACCCGACGCCTAGTCTTTAACGCAGATAAAGCTTTGCCGCGGTTTAAAAGCCGTAGCTTCATTATTCACAAAATTTGGAACGTAACAACTTGCACTGCAAGTGGCGGGCGGGGAGGGATTCGAACCCCCGATAGACTCTCACCTATGCCGGTTTTCAAGACCGGTGCATTCAACCACTCTGCCACCCGCCCTTGGGTTGCTTGTTGATACGGGCGCGGCTTAGCATATTTATATAACCTCGCAAGAGTTTTATGCGATAAAATGTAAATCAATGTGGAAAAACCCCACTTGGGGCGGGGCGTTAAGACTTTCGCAACCACAAATCCTAGGTAATCGTTATCTGTGTTGCCTAACGTCGATTTAAACTTGTGCGATTACATACCTTAATTGTGAAAACAAATGGCTGCGAATAAGACGGCCAACTTAAAAATTTAGGGTGAGGAATTGTGATGAAAGTTTCGAGGTTAAAAAGACCAAAAATATTGCCATTATTGGCGGCAGGTATCTGTGCCTTGTCAATGGCGGCATGTTCGACAACGCAAACAGCGCAGATGTCAAATGGCGCGCCTATTTCGTATAAGGATGGTTCGTTTAACAATAGTGGTTTGCAGCAAACGGCTTTGGTTATGCCAAATATGCCACAGGCCGCGCAGGCTCTACCGCAGGCAAAGCCGCAATATGCGATTCCTTCGCCCTATACAGGCCAAGCACAGCGCGATGATTTTGATCAGTCCTCTATTGACCGCAATCTTTATGACCACCAAAAAGTTGGCAATACCTATACGGTTTTAGGTCAAACTTATACGCCAAGTCATAGGCCAGATTATGATGTTGTCGGTGATGCGTCGTGGTATGGTGATAAATTCCACGGTAAGCCAACGGCTACGGGCGAAACATATAATAAACATGACATTACAGCCGCGCATAAGACTTTACCGCTAAATAGCTATGCTTATGTAACGAATATGCAAACGGGTAAATCTATCATGGTGCGCCTAAACGATCGTGGCCCCTTTATTGATGACCGTATTATCGACCTCTCTGAGGCAGCCGCGCGTGAGCTTGGAACATTAAACCAAGGTATTGGACAAGTCCGCGTTCGTTATGCTGGCCCCGCCGACAGACCTGCGCCGTCGCAAATGTTCGCCAATCAGCAACATGCCGCGCCTGCGCCGCAAGAGTATCAGCCGCTTCGTGAGCAAACGGCGCCTGACGCACAAGTTCAAGCGCCGCAGAACTACGCGCCAGTCGCTCCAGAGCCGCAATATGCGCCAACACCGCAACCTGCTGCGCCGCAGCCAATCGCACCGCAAAATGGTGCCGGAGCCGGAGACGCGCCTGTGACCCTTACCATTAAAGGCCCTATCCATATGGCCAAGGCGACAACTACTCAGGCCGATCATTGGCATAATGCTTTTCGCACTGAGGTGAAAAACTAAAACAAGGCTTTAAATAGGGTCAAAGGCTTTACGCCATGGCCAAGCTGTGAAATCTAATAAGGGCGTCCATTTTGGGCGCCCTTATTGATTCTATATGAGCTTATGGAGCGTGCCTTGGTCTCTAATGTGCAAATTCATGCCATCCCGACGTGGGGCAAATCTATGGCGCGGTTAAGCCTTTGCGCGTCTGCCATTTGTTTTACGGGTTTGGCTAGCGCTCAAACGCAAAGTTCCCAAAGTACATTTTCAACGGATGCCCCCTACGCCGTGATTATGGATCACGCAACCGGCACCGTCTTATTTGAAAAAGACGCCCGCAAAGCTATCGCGCCCGCCTCTATGACCAAAATCATGACGGCGGAAATGGTTTTTAACGCTCTGCGCGACGGCCGCATAACGCCGGAGACAACCTTTAAAGTGAGTGAAGAAGCTTGGCGTCGCGGCGGTGCGAAATCAGGCTCCTCTACGATGTTCCTAGACGTGAATTCTGAAGTCGCTGTCAAAGACCTGTTGCGCGGCGTTATTATTCAATCAGGCAATGACGCCTGTATTGTGTTGGCTGAAGGGCTTGCGGGGTCTGAAACGGCCTTTGCAGATAAAATGACCGCACATGCACGTGAAATTGGTCTTGAGAGCGCAACATTCCGTAATGCGACAGGGTGGCCACATCCGGAGCACAAAATTTCTCTCATGGACCTCGCGAAACTCGCAACGCGCTCTATTGAAGATTATCCAGAGTTTTATAGTATCTACTCCGAACGCGGCTTTACATGGAATGGCATTCGTCAGGGCAATCGCAATCCTTTGCTAGGAAAATTTACAGGCGCAGATGGCCTTAAAACTGGTCACACAGAAAGCTCTGGCTACGGCCTTGTTGGCTCTGCGGTTCGCGGCGGAACGCGCCGTACCATTGTGATTAATGGCCTAGGCAGCAAAGCCGCACGGCGCGATGAAAGTTTGAAGTTAATGCAGGCGGCGTTTGATGATTTCAAAGTCTACAAGCTCTATACGCCAAACCAAGACGTCGGAAAAATTGATGTATATATGGGGAAAACCGAAACCGTATCCGTTATGACAAGTGATGCCGTTTACAGTGGCCTTCACCGTGCCGACCGTAAAAACATACGCACGGAA
>JBMYWT010000088.1:0-11096 GCA_049607665.1 Maricaulaceae bacterium | reverse complement strand
TTATTCCCGCAATTTCCGAATGTGTTTACGATGCGAGGCGAGAAAATCCGTAAGCCCGTTGAGTATATAAATTCACTGGAAAGGATTATGGCTTTGGGGCCGAAAATGATTGTCCCAAGTCACAAAGACCCGATCACTGACGAAGCTGTTATCACGGGTGGCCTAGTGAAAATGCGCGACGCGACGCGTTATGTGCATGATGCTGTAATCGAAGGTATGAACGCGGGTAAAACCGTCGAACAGCTTATGGCGGAAATCAACTTACCGGATGAACTTAAGCTGACTCAAGAGCATGGCCGCGTGTCTTGGGCGGTGAAATCCATCTGGGAATATTACGCGACGTGGTTCCACTTTGATAAAACAACAGAGCTTTATCCCGTGCCGGTCAAATCTGTTTACGGCGATATTGTGGAGCTTGCGGGGGCGCAGGCGCTAACGCAAAAAGCGCGCGATCATGCCGCCGCATCTGAGCCGCTTAAGGCGCTGCATTTGGTTGATATGGTGCTAGAGGCCGAACCGCAATTTGGCGCGGCGCTACGTGTTCGTGAGGATGCGCTGTCGCAGCTTTTGGAGGGCGCGAAAACGGGCCTCAATAATAGCTATGAGATTTACTGGCTCAATTACCGCATTCGCGATACGCAAGACAGTCTTCAAGCGATTGAAGCGGCCCAGTCCTCAAGCGACTGACACAGTGCCGCGATACTAGAGAAGGCGAGGGAGTTATGCCCCGTGTTTTCGAGTATAACTAATTCCGCCGATGGCGCGTTGATGTAATCTTTCGGCGCGTCTTTGGGCGGAATGCCAATGTCGTGATCGCCAAAGGCAAAAAACATAGGCACATCAATGGCTTCGACTTCTTGCCGAAAGCTACCGCGTGTCATGCTCATCATGCCGCCCGCCGCGAATAATGGGCAGGCATTCTCGCGCAAAGCCTCATTGAGCGCCTCTGTTTCGCCGCCAAATGTGATGGACTTACCGCTCGGCCCGCCCATCGATGGGGGGAATGGCATTTTGAATTTGGCGAGCGTTAGCGCTTCGATGTCACGCTCGAAATCTTCGGGCTTTTCGATATATTCGCGCTCTTCCTCTGTCAGGCCCCAATCAAGGCCGCCAGCACTAGAGCCGAGTAGAGCCAGCCCAACATAAGCGTTGTGCTTGGCCTGTAATAGCGTAGACATCATTCCGCCCATCGAATGCCCAATGCCGATGATCGGGCGCGTTGTATAAGATGCAAACTCCTCCAAAGCTGCCGCAACATAATCGGCAGATTGGCGCGGCGTTAGGAAAGGGTGATCTTCGGGTAGGGGATTGCTGACCGTGCCAGGGTGATCCATCGTCATCACGTCAAAACCGCGCGCAGTCATCCGCACTGCAAAGCTATAATCTGGCGCGAGATCGAAAAACCCTGCGCCCGCGCCCCCGCCTGGAAGGCAAAAGAGCAAAGCTTTAGGCTCGTCCGTTGCGGCTTTGAAAAGCTGCGCGGTGAACGCAATGTCGTTTACAGTGGCTTTGAGTGTCGTCGGCATTCGATGATGCCTTAGGCGTCTGGAATAATCGTTATGGCCACGCCGTCATGGGCGTCTGTAACTTTGACTTGGCAAGCAAGGCGTGAGCCATCCGTGACGTCTACAAAGTCGGCAAGCGCTTCGAGCATATACCCTTCGTCTTCGGTCTGCTCGCCAGCGGCTTCTTTACTTGGGAAATGGACATGACATGTCCCGCAGCTTGCCGCGCCGCCGCATGTCGCATCGACAAGGCCCGCATCATTAAGCGGCTCCATTAGAACCGTGCCCGGCGCAATATCAAATTCTTTTATTTCGCCCGCCAAAGTGGTGACATGTAATATCGGCATAATTCTGACTCTTACTGGTGTTTAATCTGTCTTTTGGGTTGACTGCGCGCACTTCGTACGTATTTTCAGAACAACGTTCGGAAAGTCCTATAGCCTATCAATTTCAAAGGCAAGACGGACAGTAAATAATAGGTGTTTTATGGCAGGTGTTCTCAGCGGAGTTAAAGTCCTTGATCTTTCTTGGGGAATCGCAGGCCCGTTAACGGGAATGCTCTTGGGCGATCACGGCGCGGATGTGACGCGTATCGAACGCCCCGAAGGTGACCCCTTTAAAGGCACGCTCGGTTACAAAGTATGGCACCGTGGTAAAAAGAACGCCGTGCTTGATCTTACCGATGCCGCTGACCTCGCGCTATTTAAGAAACTTGCGGCGGATGCTGATGTTGTCATTGAAAGCATGACGCCTGGTAAAACGGCTGCGCTCGGGATTGACTATGAGAGCCTCGCGGCGATTAACCCAAAACTCGTTTATTGTTCGATCACGGGTTACGGCGAGGGTGATGATCGCCCCGGCTATGACGCGCTTGTCGCGGCGACCTCGGGGTTGCAATACGAACAACGTGGCTGGCCCGAAGGCGCGCTTAATCATATTACGGGTCGCGAGGATCCGTTTGCGGGCGCGGTTGATATTGATCCAAATTGGTTGCAAGGCGCGAACCGCGAAGGCCCGCTTCATGTGGCTTCGAAATGGCCAAGCATGGGCGCATTTTTCTCGGCTCTTACGGGTATCTCTGCGGCGTTATTTGCGCGCGAAAAAACGGGTCGCGGCCAAAAGGTCAGCACATCCCTACAACAAGGCGCGATGGCCTGCGGGAGCGGCGTGTGGCAACGGGCCGAAGATATCGACAGCCCCGGCTTTAATACATGGATTATGGGCTCAGCTAGTCCAAAGGGGCATTTCAAATGCGCCGACGGGAAATGGATTCATAACTGGGTGCCAAATCCACGCTTTATCCTAGAGGCGTCACGCGGTGATACGCTGGATGCGTCACCTGATTTGACGGTTCAGAATGACCCAGACCGTTTCGGCATTGGCCCAGAAGAACTTTTAGTGATGGCGCATTATCAGCCGATTTTGGCCGATGCGATTGGCAAGTTCAACTCAGACGATTGGGTCAAAGCCGCTGCCGAAGGCAATATGACCATGCAGCCGTGCCGTACGCTCGAAGAGAGCCTGACTGATCCGCTACTGATGAATGACAACGCCGTTGTCACCGTGGACGACCCAGAGCTTGGCCCGATTAATCAGGTCGGTATTACCTACCGCTTGTCTAATAGCCAAGGTGAAGTGAAAGGCCCAATGCGCGCGAGCGGCGCGGATACTGAGGCCGTTAAAGCTTATGCCGCAAGTCTGCCTGACGTGGAAACGCATACCGTTCCAGCTAAGCCAACAGGCAAGGGACCGCTTGACGGTATCCGTGTGCTTGATCTTGGTCTGGCGATTGCGGGGCCATTTGGTTGCCAACTCTTGGGCGACATGGGCGCAGACGTGATTAAAATGAACACGCTCTGGGATAGCTACTGGCATAAGTGTCATATCGCGGCCATGGCGAACCGCAATAAACGCAGCTTTGCGGTCATGCTTAAACACCCCAAGGGCATGGAAGCCATCAAGCGCGTTATCGCGACCTGTGATGTCGTACAGCATAATATGCGCTACCCCGCGACGCAGCGTTTGGGCCTTGATTATGACAGCCTTAAAGGCGAACATCCTGGTTTGATCTATTGTCACTCTCGCGGCTTCGAAGAAGGCCCGCGTAAGCACCTTCCGGGGAATGACCAAACTGGCGCTTGCCTTGCGGGTATTCAGCACGAAGACGGCGCGCTTCATGCGGGCGGCGATACGCATCCTGTGTGGTCGCTCACCTCGCTGGGGGATACGGGCAATGGTTTCTTGACGGCCGTGGGCATTTGTAATGCCCTGATGGAACGTGAGCGTACAGGCAAAGGCCAATTCATTGATACGTCGATCGTCAATGCCTGCCTCCTAAACTCAAGTTATGGAGTCGCGAAACCTGATGGCTCTGCGGTTGATCGTATGCGCCTGAATGCGGATCAAACGGGCTATGGTGATTATTACCGCCTGTATAAATGTGCGGACGGTAAATGGATCCAAGTGGCGGCGGTTAACGACGTTCACCGCGCGGCACTAGACGGCCTTGCGGGCGTAGATAAAATCGCGGCCTTTGCCTCGAAAGGGTCTGATATGCTGATGGCGGATCTCGCCAAAGCGGGCGTGCCTGCGGCTATTTCCGACGCCGAAGCCTCTCGCGGCTTGCATGATAATGCCGATTACCGCGCGCGGAACTGGACTGTGGCTTATGAAGATCGGTATGTCGGTAAGCTTGAGCAAATCGGCCTAACATATGATTTGTCGGATACGCCGGGCGTGATTGCCTCCGCCCCGCTTATCGTGGGCGATAGCACCAAAGCGATTTTGGAGGAAGTTGGATATAGCGAAGAAGAAATCCTCGCCATGGCCAATGAAACCGCGATCCTGTGTGATCCAGCTCTGCCGGGCCAAAAAGAAATGCAGAACCCTTGGGGCCTGTAGCGTAAAAATTGATCCTGTGAATCAATTTTAGCGAAAGGCCTCGCCGCTACGCGGTGAGGAAAATTAGATTATACTGAAAAGTCTCATCGCATTGCGATGAGGAGCAAAGTTAAAAAAGAGAACCATATGTCCGAACAAAAACCCATGCGGCCCGACCCCATTCAGCGTATCGACACGAGCTTTTTCTGGGATGCGTGTGAACGCGGGGAATTCGTCGCGCAAAAATGCGAACCCTGTAACAAACTCTGGCATCCGCCGCGCCCTATGTGCCCAGAGTGTCATTCTCTTGAAAAATCGACACAAAAACTTTCTGGCAAGGGCAAGGTTTTATCATGGGTGCGCCAAGTGCGCCCCGCTAGTTTCGGCTTCAAAGAAAGCCCCTTTGTTGTGTTAGTTGAGGTCGAAGAAGGCCTGCGTTTCGTGTCTAATTACGAGAGCGATGACACGCCTGAAATCGGCATGGACGTTATGGTTGATTTTGCTAAAACATCAGGCGGGAAAGCTGTTCCTGTCTTTAAGAAAGCAGGTGCATAATGACCGATACGTCAAACCAAGCCTGTATTGTTGGCATCGGCCAAACGGAATTTTCCAAAGCCTCTGGCCGTTCTGAGCAGCAACTTGCAGCCGAAGCTGTATTGCTCGCCTGTAAAGACGCAGGCATTCACCCGCATGAAATCGACGGGATGTTGACGTATAATCTCGACAATTCGGATGAAGTTGACGTTATGCGCTCGCTTGGGTGTAAGGAAATCAAATATACAACGCGCCTTCCGCAAGGCGGCGCGGCGTCGGTGACATCCATCGTTCACGCGAAAAAGGCTGTCGAATCAGGCTTTTGCGATACGATTGTTATCTGGCGCGCTATGAATGAGCGTAGTCAATATCGTTTCGGGCAGCCGCATTTCAACCTATCGCCTGACGCGCATAGCTCGACCTTTATGGAATGGTGTTTCCCTTTTGGCGCGCAGACACCTGCGGCGTGGGAAGCTTTGTCTTGCGGCCCATATTTGAATAAATACGGTATTACCTCCGAAGATTTAGGCCGTATTGCTGTGACCTTCCGTAAGGCCGCCGCGACAAATCCTGCCGCGTGGTTTTACGGAAAGCCGATCACGCTCGACGATCACCAAAACAGCCGCTGGATTGTAGAGCCGACTTTGCGTCTTTTGGATTGCTGCCAAGAAAGTGACGGCGGCGTTGCGATTATCATTACGCGCGCGGATCGCGCTAAAGACCTAAAACAAATGCCCGTCAAAATTATTGGCGCGGAATACTCAATGCTATTCGACCATGAGATCATTTCAGATTTCTATGCGGGTGATTTGATCCGCACCGAAAATAGCGAAATTGTGGCCGACAAACTCGAATCCGTGGCGGGTATTGCCCCCAAAGATACCGATGTCGCGATGATTTATGATAACTTCACGCCGCAAATTCTACGCCAACTCGAAGGCTTTAAATATTGCGGCATTGGCGAAGCCAAAGATTATGTCGCGGATGGCCATCTTGAACTCGACGGTAAAACACCGCTCTCGCCAAATGGCGGCTTAATGGGCGAGGGGTATATTCACGGTATGAACAATATCACCGAGGGTGTAAGACAGGTTCGCGGCACAGCGGCCAACCAAATTAAAGATGCGCAAACAGCCTTCCTCGCTTCTGGCGTTGCGGGCGCGATTTTAGGAAAATAACATGGCACAAATCTATAAACCCGGAACAAAACTCACCAGCTCAGTTTGCAAAACACAAATCATGGCGCTGCGTATCCCGACGTCTGAGCTTGAAATCACCTGCGGCGGCGCGCCTATGCAAGTCGGCGAACCAAGTGAGCTTGGCGTAATCAGCGGCGATAATACAGGAAGCCTTGTTGGCAAACGCTACGTTGACGAAGGCGAAACAATGGAGTTTCTCTGCACGCGCGGCGGTGACGGCAGTGTCTCGGTTAACGGCGTTGCGCTCGGCGTGAAACAAGCCAAGCAGCTCCCAAGCTCAGACTGATCCGCTTTCAACGAAATCCGCGTTCGTAAATCGATACTCGCCCTAAACTGATAAAGAGTCTCCCATGAATATTCATCTGATTTTGCAAATGGCCGCAGAGGCCATGGGCGAGCGCGAAGCTCTTGTCTGCGGTTCTATGCGGATGAATTATCGCGAGCTGGATTACGCAGCGCGGGCGGCAGCGCAAAAGCTTTCGGGTGTGGAGCGCATTGCGTTCATTGATGAAACGGGTCCTGCATTCCCCATCACCTTATTCGCGGCGGCCTTTTTGGGCGTACCCTTTACGCCGATGAATTACCGTCTCTCACCCGAGCAGCTTTCGGCGCAATATGCCCGCCTTGCGCCTGCGACGTTGGTAACAGAGCGCAGCGTTACTGAGGATGGTATCACGGTTTTACACCCTGCGGAGATGATGGACCAGTTCACGGCTATTGGCGACGCGCCCGATATTGACGGTGCAACCGCAGTTGAACTTTTCACAAGCGGCACAACAGGTGAACCGAAATCAGCCGTTCTACGGCATTCAAATCTCATGGCTTATATTTTCGGTACTGTCGAGTTTATGAGCGCAGGTGAAGACGAAGCGGCTCTTTTGTCTGTACCGCCCTACCATATTGCAGGTATCGCAGCCGTGCTAAGCTCTACTTATGCAGGGCGTAAAATGATCCAACTCCCTAACTTTACAGCAGAAAAGTGGATTGATCTCGCGCGCACAGAAAACGTCACGAATGCTTTCCTTGTTCCAACGATGCTTCAACGTATTGTCGATCATGTAGACGGAGGAGAGCTTGAGCTGCCTATGCTGCGTAACCTTGCGTATGGCGGCGGGAAAATGCCGCGTAGCACAATTGAAGCCGCTATGCGTCTTCTGCCGCATGTGAATTTCACCAATGCTTACGGCCTGACGGAAACAAGTGCAACGATTTGTATGCTCAACCCTGACGCTCACCGTGCGGCTTTTGAAAGTGATGATCCAGCGATTAAGCGCCGCTTAGGCTCTGCGGGGATTCCGCTTCCGACGATTGAATTGCAAATTCGCACCGAAGAGGGTGCGCTATGCGAAGCCGAAGAAACGGGCCTCGTTTGGGTGCGCGGCGACCAAGTGAGCGGCGAATATAAGGGCATGGGTTCGCAACTCGACGCGGAAGGGTGGTTCCCAACTAAAGACAGAGGTTTTGTCGACGCCGAAGGCTATCTCTTCATTGATGGCCGCGCCGATGACGTGATTGTGCGCGGCGGAGAAAACATGTCGCCTGGTGAAATCGAAGATGTTTTGCGCCTGCACGCCGCCATCAAAGACGTCGCCGTTGTGGCTGTTCCTGATGAGGAATGGGGCGAAGCTGTGGGCGCTGCGATTGTATGCAACGCGGATGTCGAAGACCAAGAACTCTGTGATTTGGTGCGCGCGAATTTACGTTCCTCCCGCGTGCCATCTGTTATAAGGCGCTATGACGAACTGCCCTATAATGAAACAGGAAAACTCCTGCGCCGCATCATCCGAGATGAATTTGCGAGCTAATCACGCGGCTATTTACGCCAACAGCCTCCTCGTGGATTTAGGCGAGGCGGCCAGAGTTTCAGATGATAATGTATCAAAAGAATGCGATCATCCCGCGCTGTCATGGCGGCGATCTGGCCTGTTGAAAACAACGGGGTTGATGCTCCCCATTCCGCTCGCGAGCGCTGCAGATGGCGCGCTTTTGGTGCTTAAGGCGATATCGTCAAAGGCATCAAATCTACCGCAATATGGAAGTCAAATCGTTGGAGAACGCGCGCGTCTGCGGGAAACTGTACGCGTAGGTAAGTTTTGCGCGGGCGGCTATGGGAGATTACTACAGGCGGAAGATGGCTTCATCGCGCTGAACCTCGTGCGTGAAGATGATTGGGTTTTAATCCCCGCGTGGCTCGAAGATTATGTCGAAGACTGGGACGGTATTGAACGCGCCGTTCGCGTGAAATCTAAAACATATCTCACGGAACGCGCGGCAGAAATTGGCTTGGCCGTTTCGGTCGATAAGCTACCCGACAGGCCGAAACAGTGGTTTCATAAGCGCGAGTTCACCAAAGGCGATATCCCCGAAACGCCGCTCATAGTTGATCTCTCTGGCCTTTGGGCGGGGCCGCTTTCAACGAGTCTTCTCTCCATGACGGGCGCGCGCGTTATCAAAGTCGAAGGGCCAAATCGTCCTGACGGGATGCGCAACGGGCATAAGGGGTTTTATGATTTGCTCAATGCGGGCAAGGATTGCGCGGCGCTTGATTTTAAAAATATCGAGGATTTGGCGCGTTTGAAAGCCTTGCTCCACAAAGCCGATGTCGTCATCGAAGCCTCTCGCCCGCGCGCCCTCCTGCAGCTTGGGATTATCGCCGAAGAGTTTATGGCGGCGAAAGCGGGCAAGATATGGGTGCGGCTCACGGCCTATGGGCAAGACGAAAACCGCATTGGATTTGGTGATGATATTGGCATTGCGGCGGGCCTTGCGCGGGTCATGGATATGGCACATGGCGAGCCATGTTTCGTGGGCGACGCCATAGCTGACCCGATAAATGGTCTGCATCTGGCACTCGCAGTTCGCTCCGCGCTTAATCAAGGCGGCGGCGCGCTATTGGACTTTTCTATGCGTGATGTGTTGCGTTATGCGATGGGAGACATTCCGCAAAATTTACGAGAAACGGCCAAAGAGTGGCAAGCCATAGCGAATAAGGATGACGCGCCGTTCTACGCGATGCGCCAGCCGCAAGGCCGCGTGAAAATACTGGGCGAGGATACGCAAAATGTCGTCTCAGAGCTATGCTGATTAAAAACGCAGAAGTGAACGGCGAATGCGTTGATGTCCGAATAGACGGCGGGCGCATTGCCGAAATTGGGCAAGGGTTGAAGGCATCTGGCGCATCATTTGATGCGGGCGGCCATGCGCTGTTGCCAGGTTTGCACGATCATCACATCCACCTTAATGCCTGTGCCGCCGCGATGAATTCTGTGCGCTGCGGCCCGCCAGAGGTGCGCAGTAAAGCTGAACTTATAGAAGCGCTGCATGGCGCGGGCGGTACAGATATGCTGCGCGGCGTGGGGTATCACCAAAGCGTGGCGGGCGAAATTGACCGTGATTGGCTGGATGAACATGGCCCGAAACGCCCCCTGCGTATTCAGCATCGAAGTGGGCGGTTGTGGATTTTAAACAGTCTCGCGATGGACGCGTTTGAGATTAGTACGCCCAAAGATGGACGTCTGCTTGATAGTGATACGCGCTTGCGGAGGGCGGCGCGGTTCCCTGATCTAAAGCCGCTGATTTCGAAACTGACCTCCTACGGCCTAACGGGCGTGACGGAAGTGACGCCGAGCAATGGTATTGCTGAATATGAAAACTATATAAAAAACGCTGTGCCTTTGCGCCTGAATATCATGGGTAAGGCCGAACTTAGCGGCTTAGATGCGCCCTACATTGGGCCGTTAAAACTGCATTACCATGACCATAACCTGCCTGCGCTGGATGATCTTCGCGCTGAGATTGAGGGGGCTCATCAGGCGGGCCGTGCCGTTGCCGCTCATTGCGTGACGCGGGCGGAATTAATGTTGACGCTGGCGGCGATCGAAGAGGCAGGCGTCCACAAAGGTGACCGTATTGAACATGCTGCCATAGCCGATGAAGCTGCGATTGAGTGGATGGCGCGACTGGGTGTTACCGTGGTCACGCAGCCCAATTTCATCACTGAGCGTGTTGACGCGTACCGCAAAGATGTGCCGCGTGATGACCACCCACATCTCTGGCGGCTTCGCTCTTTCATAGAGGCGGGTCTTAATTGTGCGGCGGGGAGTGATGCGCCCTTTGGCGATCCAAACCCATGGGCAGCGATGGCGGCGGCGGTCTCGCGCCCTGTGGGGTTTGAACAAGAAGCGATTTCGCCCGAAGCGGCGCTGGGGCTCTATACGAAACCCGCTGATGATGCGTCTGCGCCGCCTCGAAGAGTCGAAGTTGGAGAGCTAGCGGATCTATGTTTGATTGACCGAAGCTGGACAAAGGCGCGCGATGATCTCGCCGCAGTGAATGTCAAAGCAACATGGATTGGCGGGAAACAGGCCTGCGAGTTAAAACCTAAATGATCTCGTCAATTAGACCCCACTCCAAAGCCGTTTTCGCATTTATTTTATCCATAGATAGCGCCATATAGGCGGTGCGTTGACGGCCAATACGGCGAGGCAGACTAGCTGTGCCGCCTGCGCCGGGGATGAGGCCGTATTTAAGTTCGGGGAGCTGAAACCACGCTTTCGGCGAGGCGGTGACGCGCGATCCGTAAGCGGCGATTTCTGCGCCTGCGCCAATGGCTGCGCCGTTAACATGGACGTGCAAAGGTTTAGTGAGGCGCGCAAGGTGCCACGCGGGGAGGCGTAAGCTACGGATCCAATGGGCGGTGGCAGGATCGGAAACGCTGCCGAATTCACCGACTTCGCCGCCCGTAGAAAAGACCGCGCCGCTCCCTGTTAGGTGGATAGTCTCGGTGCTTGGATCAATTACTGCGAGGGTGAGCGCTTCGCATAATGCGTCGCGCATAGGCACATCAATCGCGTTGCGTGTTTCGGGGCGGTTGAAAGTGAGGCGTAAGGCGTTCTCATCTGGCGTGGCGATTAAGTCAGGCGTGTTTGTTTTTTCGGTCGGGGCAGGCGCGCTATAACGGCTTTGCCAATTACGAAAG